>JANYLF010000254.1 GCA_025357995.1 Acidimicrobiia bacterium
CTTCCTCGTGTGTTTCACGGTGGTCTTTGGACTCGTCCTGGGCCGCTTCTACGAGAAGACTCATCGGCTGAGCGTCGTCGTGATGACTCACGTGTTGTACGACGCGGTGCTCTTCACGCTTGCCCTCTCCCGATGACGGTGGGCGGTGGGGGAGCGCGAGGTGACGAGCGGCGCCAGTGCGCGTCGGTGATGAGCGCGACCGTTAGTCGCGGCGGGCGATGAGCCATTCGTTGCGGATGCTCTCGACGAACTCGGCGCTGGATCTGCCTTCGAGCGCCAGTGTGTCCAGTACTTGGCGCACGAGCACGAAGTGGAACTCGTCGGCTTCCTTCGGCCGCAGCTGCATACCGTGCGTCTCGACTCCTCGTTCGATCTCGAGCCCTGCCGTGTAGAGCGCCTTCATGAGGTACTCGACACGTTCGGCGGGCTCGTCGGTCTCCCAATGGAACGGCCCGGGCCGCTTCGCCGCGACACGCCACGTAGTGATGAGTTCGTCGAAACCATCGATGGCCGAGGCACTGACCGAAGTCGTGCCGACCCGGCGGAGATCGGCGACCGCGGCGATGGCGTAGTCGAGCCACGCCAACGCGCTGGCCCGTGAGACGGGCCCCACCTCGATCTTCACATCCGCAATTCTCGCGCTTCCCGACGACGATCGGCCGTCATCTCGGCTCGGTTCGCGGATCGGACGAAAAAAGCCCTCTGAGAGCGACCTGAAAACTGCGCGGCAAACTTTACGCAACCTTGGGTCGGCCACGGTCGCCGACGCCGACACCGACTCATAACGTCCGACGGTGCCTTCTGTCGCATCCTTCACTCCACCTCGCGTCGACCGGTTGCGAGCCAGTGTCGGGTGGGTCGTGCTCCCGCTCCGGGCGTTTCTCGGCATCACGTTTGTGTTCGCGGGATTGCAGAAGCTCGCGGACTCCAACTATCTCGACGACCGTGCACCGAGCGGAGTGCATCAACAACTCCTCGCAACATCGCGCACCAGTCCGATCGGCGGAGTGTTGACGTCCTTCGCGCATCATTCGACCGTCGTCGGACTCATGATTGCCTTCGCCGAACTCGCGATCGGGCTCGGCGCGTTGCTCGGATTGTGGACGCGCATCGCCGCGGTCGGTGGTGCCGTGATCTCGATCGGGTTCTTGTTGTCCGTGAGTTGGAACACGCATCCGTACTACCTCGGGTCCGACATCGTGTTTCTGTTCGGCTGGACGCCGCTCGTGATCGCGGGCGCCGGCGGAGTTCTCAGTGTCGATGCCTTCCTTGTGGCGCGCGCCCGACGCGACATGCGGGTCGCACCGATGGGTCGTGTCGACATCGAATTCGCCGCGGTCCGCAACCTGTGTGGCTCCTACGAGAAGGGGCGATGCGAGCGATTGAAGGGCGCGGCCTGTGATCCGGTGCCCTGTCCGGTGCTCGCGCAGCGGCCTCGACTACGACCGGACGTCGCGAAGGAGCTCGATCGTCGAGCGTTCCTTGGCGCGGCACGTGTCGCGGCCGGGGTGGCCGCAGGCGCAACCGTCGTCGCGGGTGGGGTGGCCGGTCTCGGTCGGCTGCTCCACGAACCGTCGACGAAGCGCGCCGCCGCGGCGCGCCTCGGTCAGGGACCCGGCCCGACCGGCGGATCCACGACGACGTCCCCGGCCGACTCCGCGCCGGCCGCGACCACCACCACCGTCCCCAAACCGCCGGGGACCGCGATCGGACCGGGCGCGTCCGTGCCGGTCGCCGGTGCCGCGAGCTTCACCGATCCGATTTCGGGGGTTCCCGCGTACGTGGTGCAACCGACCGCCGGGGTGTTCCGCTGCTTCTCCGGCGTCTGCACGCACGCGGGTTGCACGGTCGACTATTCGAGGCCCAACAACCGTTTCGTGTGTCCCTGCCACGGCGCCGAGTTCGACGCGTCGACCGGTGCGGTGCTCGGTGGCCCGACGAATCAGCCACTCCCGGCGATCAATGTGGCGCTCGGTGCCGACGGTCAGCTCTACGTGACCGACTGATCGGTGGGGTTGCTATCGTCCGTTGATCGCTCGGCCCATCCCGCGGGAGTTCGCGGCCGAACCAATCGATCAACTCAATGGGGGAGTCGTCCGTGAACGAACAGCAGTTGGAGAAGGTCAGCGCCGCGCCGGGGTTCATTGCCGCGCTGGACCAGAGCGGTGGGAGCACGCCGAAGGCACTCGCGCTCTACGGCATCGACGACAGCGCCTACTCCACCGACGAAGAGATGTACACGGTGATGCACGAGATGCGTACCCGCATCATCAAGAGTCCCAGCTTCAATGGCGACCGCATCCTCGGCGCGATCCTCTTCGAGAACACCATGGACCGAGCGATCGACGGTCAGGAGACCTCGCACTATCTCTGGGATGTGAAGAACGTCGTGCCGTTCCTGAAGGTCGACAAGGGTCTCGCCGATGAAGCCGCGGGTGTGCAGCTGATGAAGCCGATGCCGGATCTCGACGCGCTGTGCGCTCGGGCCGTCGCCAAGGGTGTTTTCGGCACCAAGATGCGCTCGGTGATCAAGCTTGCCGATGCGGCAGGAGTGCAGGCGATCGTGGAACAGCAATTCGATGTGGGCCGCCAGATTCTCGGGCACGGTCTCGTACCGATCATCGAACCCGAGGTCGACATTCACAGTCCCGCGAAGGCCGAGGCCGAGGCGCTGCTGAAGGCAGCGATCACTGCCCAGCTCGACACGTTGGGCGACGGTCAGTCCGTGATGTTGAAGCTCACACTTCCCGAGGCCGACAACTTCTATACCGAGTTGGTACACCATCCGAAAGTCGTGCGGGTCGTCGCACTCTCCGGTGGGTACAGCCGCGAGGAGTCGAACGCGCGCCTTTCGCGAAACAACGGCGTGGTCGCGAGCTTCTCGCGAGCGCTCACCGAGGGATTGAGTGCGAAACAGAGTGACGGCGAATTCGATGCCGCGCTCGACGCGTCGATCGGAAGCATCTTCGCCGCGTCGAACACGTAGTCGTCGTGGCGACCGTCGTCCCGCAACGCACCCACGTCTACCAGAACCACCATCTCGACAGCACTCGGTGGGACGGGTTCGTCCCACGTGACGACGACATCGTCATCACGACCGCCTACAAGGCGGGCACCACTTGGACGCAGCGCATCGTGGCCGCGCTGGTCCTCGGACCGCCGCCGCTCTATGCCGACATGAACCAGTTGTCGCCGTGGATCGACGCTCGTTGGAATGGCCCGATCGAACCGATGCTCGCCGGTGTCGAAGCGCAGGAGCATCGTCGGTTCCTCAAGAGCCACCTCGCGGCCGACGGCCTGCGGTACTTCCCGCAGGCCAAATACATCGTGGTCGGGCGCGATACGCGTGATGTCTTCATGTCGTTGTTCAATCACTATTCGTCGTACACGGATTTCGTTCTCAGCCTGCTGAACGACGCCGATCGACCGGGCCCCGAGTTCCCGGTGTGTCCGGCCACGCCGCAGGAGTTGTGGCCGCGTTGGATCAGCGAGGGCTGGTTCGAATGGGAGCCGGACGGTTGGCCGTACTGGTCACACCATCATCACCTCTCCACGTGGTGGGAGTCGCGCGATCTCGACAACGTGCTGTTCGTGCACTTCGGGGATCTCAAGGCCGACCCAGAAACCGAAATTCGGCGTGTCGCCGAGTACCTCGACATCGAGATCGACGATGGCGCGATGCCGGGAATCCTCTCGACCGTCGGGATCGACGCGATGCGCGAGGAAGCGCGCGGCGCCGACGATCCGATGCAGATGGCATTCGAAGGCGGCGCGGCCCGGTTCTTCTACAAGGGCGACAACGGTCGCTGGCGCGGCGTCTTGAGCGACGACGATCTCGTGTTGTACGACAGCGCGGCGGCAACTTTGGATTCGCAGCTCCGAGCCTGGCTCGAAGGCGGCCGTCACGCAGTCGGCATCTAACTCACCGCGAACTCCCCGGTGGCGTGATGTTTAGGCGAGGACGAGGGCGGCGCGGGAGAGTTGCGCCGCGAGATCGGCTGGGAGCCTGTCGAGGACCTCCGCGAGTGGTCCGCGTCCGGCGCAAGCGTCGACGAACGCCACCGCGGAACCCGCGGGTGCCGCGTCGATGGGAGCGGCGGCGGTGATCGTCAGGCCCTCGCCGACCTCCATCCGCATGGCGAGTCCCGGGAGCTCGTCGAATGCGAGCGCGCAGTCGATCGGGGACTCGGGCGCGTCGCCGACGGCGTTCGGGTCGTTGAGCAATCCGCCCTGCAACGCGCCGAAGCAGAGCGCGAACCACGTGACCGCGGTCAACTCATCGGCGGGACTTTCCGGGGCCTCGCCCCTCGGCTCGAAGATGTCCCGCTCGTGCAGCCATGAGTCCCACAGCATGTGACCCGCGATGACGGAGGCCGGGAAATGACCGAGCGGAGACTCGCAGCGGTTGGTCCAGGTATCAGCGGCGAACCCATCGAGGATTCCGGCCACGTTCAGCGTGGCGGCGCGTGACTGCTCGATGAGTTCGGGAACGGGAACCGGCAACGTGGCCGCGACGAGATCGTCGCTCGAGCTGGCCGGGTCGAAACCGTCGAGAAACGTGGTGGGCGTCGCACCGTCGCGCGCGTTGGAGAACGTGAGGCCGAAGAAGCCATCGACGACCATGAGGTGGCCGACCACCTCGCGCGCGTTCCATTCGGAGCAACGAGTGCCTCGGGTCCAGTCGTCGAGCGGGAGTGCACGCAGCTCGGCGTCGAGGCGCGTGCGATGCGCGCGCCACGGCTCGAGCACGATCGCGAACGCGGGATCGATCGAGACGATGGGTGGCGCGTCGCCGTCGCGTTGGTAGTACTGGCGGAGTGGTCGAATGCCCATCGTGGGAGCTCCTTCGTGCGACGGGGGAGTCGCGAACCGCGGTACTACCAGATTGCGTCGGTCGCGCGGCCCGCGATCCGTTAGGGTCGCATGGGACGTGTGTCACACCGCGTCCACCAGGATGCGCCCCGCAGGCCTGGCCGAACGGGAGGACCCTGATGGGCGATAAGTCTCCGAAGAAACCGAACGACAAGAAGGTCGGGAAGTCACTCAAGGAAAAGCGACTCGACAAGAACGCCAAGCGCGAAGGCAAGAAGGCGTAGTGAACACGTTGCGGTACTGAGAACGCGTCAGTCGGTGCTGCGCACGAGGCGGGGTTGCAATACCGCAGTGCTCCCGATCAATTCCCGGCGAGTCGTTCCACGATCGGCGCGACGGTATCGATCGAGTCGTCGTTGAACACGTAGTACGAGAGATCCCAGCGATCGCGGCGCTCGTCGAGCGTTGCACAGATCTCGTCGATCGATCCGATCAACACGTGCGGACTCGCGAGCACACCTTCGGCGGTGAGATCCGCGGCTGTGTCGGGCGGCAGGGATCCGGCGATCGCGGAGGCGGTGTCTTCCCGATCGTCGGTCACGATCACGAACGGCACCACAATCGACAGCTCGATGTCGGCGTAGCGCGCACCGGCTTCGTTGCGGATCCACCCGATCTTGCGGTCGGTGGCATCGGCGGTGGCGTCGGGCAGGTTCTGGTCTTCCCACGCGGCGTTCGACTTGCGCGCGGGGTTCAGGCCGATGATGTCGGCTTGGCGTGCGGCGATGCGCAACATGCGCGGACCGCCGCACGCGATCATGATCGGCGGCGGCGTGGAGGGCGCGGGATACGCGGTGTGCCCGGTGATCGCGTAGTGCTCACCAATGAAGTCGACGGGCTTGCCCGAGAGCAGACTCTTGACGACGGCGACTGCTTCTTCCATGCGGGACACACGCACACCGGGCGCATCGAATGCCATCCCGGCCTGCTCGTAATCGGGTGCCATCCACCCTGCACCCAAGCCGACCTCGACTCGCCCGCCGGAGAGATGGTCGATCGTCGCCATTTCCTTCGCGAGCACGAGGGGGTGGCGGTAGTCGTTGTCGAAGACGAGACAACCGACGTTCAGCTTCTCGGTTCCGCAGACTGCCGCGGTCATGGCCGCGATCGGGCCGAGCTGGGTGTCGAAGTGGTCACGCAGGAACAAGGTGGAGAAGCCGAGCGACTCGATGCGCCGCGCCGCACCCACCCACGCCGATCCGGGCGCGGCGTCGGAGCTGTGCACACCGAACCGGAACCGACGATTGTGAGCCATTGCGTTCTCCTGAAGTCGAAATGAGGGGCCGAGGATCGGATCTTGCCACGTTGGCCGTGCGCGAGGATGCGGCATGCCCGAACCCGAAACTGGCCCGGAAACGCTGACGGTGACCGATGCCGATGGTGTCACGATCTTCGTGACCCGTTGGGCGGTCGACGTGCCGCGTGCGGTTGTCCATGTCGCGCACGGCTTGGGCGAGCACGCGGCAAGGTACGGGCGGCTCGCCGCCGCGCTGAACTGGTCCGGGTACACCGTCTACGCCGACGATCACCGTGGGCATGGCCGCACCGGAGAGGCGATGGGTGGGTTGGGACCGCTCGGGCCGCGCGGCATGCTCGGCACGATCGATGCCGTCCATGCGGTCAGCGAGTTCGTGCAGTCGCAGCATTCTGGCCTGCCGTTCGTTTTGCTCGGTCACAGCTGGGGATCGCTGTTGGCCCAGAAGTGCGCGTTGCAGTGGGGGCGTGAGCTACAAGGGTTGGCCCTCACCGGCACGCGGCTCATGATGCCGCCGTTCCCCGACATGACGAGCTTCAACGACGGATTCGAACCGGCGGCAACTCCGTACGATTGGCTCAGCCGCGATGCCGGCGAAGTCGCGAAGTACGTCGCCGATCCGTGGTGTGGATTCTCGCCCGACTTCCCGAACGAGGAGATGGTGGTGCTCGCGGGTCCGCCGACCAACGCGATCCCGGCGTCGTTGCCGATCCTGGTAATGAACGGAGCCGTCGACCCGGTGGGTGGCGAGGCGAGTGGAGAGGCGTTGGTCGACGCGTACCGGGCCGTCGGCGTAGAAGACCTGACCTGGCGCTGCTATCCCGACGCGCGCCACGAGGTCTTCAACGAGACCAACCGCGACGAGGTCACCGCCGATCTCCTCGCATGGCTCGACGCGCGTTAGTCCTCGATGCCGAGGACGCCGAGATCGCCGTGGATCTGGCCGCCGTCGGCGATCCACTGCATCACCACGGCTTCGCCTTCACTCGGGTTGTAGATGTCTTCCTGGCGTGACCACTCCCCGTTGCCCGCGTACTCGAGGATCGTGACGCAGCCGAAGCGGTAGACCTCGTCGCCGCCTTTGGGATCCGGGAACACTTGCCATGGATAGAACACCACGCGGTTGCCGTCGACCACATGCCACGCGACGGGGAACTGCATCATCGGTACCGGTGCCATCACCTCGACGATCTTCGCCTTGATCGCCGCGCGCCCCACCATGGTGCCGAGGTGATGCTCGACCCACTCGCAGTCTTCGCTGTGCAGGTCGGCCCAGTGACTCCAATCGCCCGAATCGCCGGCGGCGATGAACGCGTGAAACGCGGCCTCGACCTCGTCACGCGGGTACACCGTGTCGCTCATGCCTGTCTCCTCGATCTCCGACGCGAACGCGCGCAGCGTATCGGCGCGGCTGAGAGGGCATGGGTTCACACGGTGCGCGCCTCATAGCTCTCGAAGCCGTCTTCCACCGCGAGGACGATCTGGCGAGTCTCGAAGTACGGGACGGTCCAGAGTGGCGTGTCGCGGAGGGCCTCGTAGAGGTCGTACCAGGCGGTGATCGAGGTGGTCGTGATCATCGCGATGTCGGTCGGATCGGCGGAGAACGCCTCCGCGTCGAACCACCGGAACGTGAGTATCGGCGCGGCCGCGACCGAGAGCGGCCGAAGGTGCGCGTCGATGACGGCGCGCCGGTCGGGGCGAGCCAGGGCAAGCCACGCGGTGGTGGTGTTCACGTGCAGGAACACGGTGTAGGTCTCGATCATGCGCCGAGAATAACTGTAACGACTGGTACAGTCAATACTCATGTCTCGACCGTTCGACGATCACAAGCGCGACGAGCTCCTTCGAGAGGTCGTCGCCTACCTCGAGCGGGAGGGCGTGGCGAACCTGTCGTTGCGACCGTTGGCCGCGGAACTCGATACCAGCGCCCGAATGCTGTTGCACTACTTCGGGTCCAAGGAGGCGTTGGTGGCGAGGGCACTCGCGGTCGCCCGGCCGGATATCGACGGCCTGGTGCGGAACATCGATTCGCTCGCCGACCTGCGGGATGCGGCGCGCGCCGTCTGGCGTTCGATCACGCGGGGCGCGCAGCGGTCCAGCTTGCATGTGCTCAACGAAGTCATGGGTCTCGCGGTCGCGCAGCCGGATGAGTTCGGTGCGACTGCGGCCGAGAGCGTGCACGACTGGCTCGGGCCGGTGCGCGACGCGCTCGTGAACTTCGGCCGGACCTCCACGGAGGCCACCACGAAGGCCACGATCCTCGTGTCGGGTCTCCGTGGCCTCTCGATGGATCTCGCGGTCACGCGCGAACGCGCTCGCGTCGATCGCGCCGCGTACGCGCTGATCGACGTGGTGCTTGTCTAGCCCGTCGGCGGAGACGCGGCGCGGGGCGCGGAGACCTTGTACGTCATCCACCCTTCGGCGACCACGTCCCCTGTCTTCGTGGCGCGGACCTCGGCCTGGCAGAAGACGATCGACCGACCGCGTCGGGTGATCCAACCTTCCGCTACGAGATCGGTCTCCACACCGGCACCGAGGAATCGGATCTGAAGATCGATCGTGAGCAGCACCTGGAAGTCGTCGTAGGCGCTCCCGATCGCGGGGACGACGACGGTATCGATCAACGTCGCGATCGCGCCGCCGTGGATCACGTGTGCCGGTTGGTTGAGCTCCGGTCGGAACGGCAGCCGCATGCGGGCGTAGTCGGCGCGCACGTCCTCGAGTTCGAGACCAACCACGTTCGGGAAGAACGTCTCGTCCCACTTCCCGAAACGCGACCATCGTTCGCGTCGGTGTTCGGGCAGCGGTGCGAATTGATCCGCGCGGTTGGCGACGTCGGGGTCGGAAGCCATGCGTGTTGTTACTCCATCGTGCGGCGCGCGTGTTTTGCGAACGGGTGTGACGTGCGCCGCATCAAGGGTCGAGATCTTCTCCCACGGTTCTTACGCCGCTCTCGGAGAGCTTTCGCATGCGCCCTTCAGAGTCGTTGTTACCCCGAGAGACGGGGACCGATGAAGGAGGAAATCATGGAAACGAACATGGACACCGATGAGGCAAAGTTGCCGTCGAAGCGGGGCCGCTCGTGGATCGCCACCGCGGCGCTCGCGACCGGCCTGGCCGTTGGTGCGGCCGGACTCGCCGGAGCGGCAACGGGAAGCTCGAGCACCGCGGCGACGAACTCCACCGGGACCGCGGCCGTCACGGCGCCCGCCCCGGGTGCGAACCAGCAGGACCCGTCGACACTTACGCACGGTCCGGGTGAAACGTTGCTCACCGGCGACACCGCGACGCAGGTGAAGGCGGCGGCACTTGCGGCCGTTCCGGGCGCCACGATCGTGCGAGTCGAGACCGACTCGTCCGGCGCGGCGTACGAGGCGCACTTGAAGAAGGCCGACGGATCGTTCGTGACGGTGCGGTTCGACTCGAACATCAAGGTCACGTCGACCGACAACGGGTTCGGCCCCGGCCCGCAGGGCCAGGCACCTCCGGCCGCCGCGTCCGGCACGAGTTCGACCAGTTCCAACTAACCCCCGCAATCCCCCCAGACGCGGGCCCCGTCGAGCGCACACTCGGCGGGGCCCCGTCGCGCGCCTGGATGCCCGGGAGTGCGTATCGGATGCCCGTTCCGCGAGCGCAGGTCAGGTGACAAACGCTGGAGGGGTCGATGCGCGAGTGTCTGAGGGTGACCCGGAGCCCACGATTGGTGATCGTCGTCTCGGCGTCGGTCGTGGTGGTGGTGGTCGGCGGGTTCCTCGCCGGCTGCACCGATGGGTCCCGTCGTCCGGCCATGCGATCGGGTGAGGCGGTGCGACCCACCGCGGGTGGCGCGGTGCAACGTCGTGCCGCACATCCGCGACCAACCGCGCCGGTTGCCGGGACCGGGCCGCCGTGGAGAGTCGCGACGACCACGGTAACCTTCACCGATCCGAGTCGACCGAGCCGTCCACGCGGTGCGAGTGGAGGTCATCCGGGTCGGACACTCACCACCGTCATCCGGTCGCCGGTGACCGCAGCTGGTCGACCCATCTCCGGACCGCAAACACTCGTCGTGTTCGCCCATGGCTATGCGGTAGAGACCGACACGTACCACGCGCTGCTCGATGAGCTGGCCGCCGCGGGAAATGTTGTCGCCGCGCCGGAGTTTCCCGGCCAGAGCTCGGCGCTCCCGGGCCCACCCGACGAGGCGGACATTGTGAACGAACCGTGCGATCTGGAGTTCGTCGCGCACAGCATCGAGGCGTCGGCGCCCCCCGGCGTACCGGACGCAGTCGCGGCAGGACGAGTGGTGTTCGTCGGACACTCCGACGGCGCGACCGTCGCAGCCGCGGCCGCCTATCAGAACAACTCGTGCCCGGGACCGAGACCAGTCGCGGTCGTCGCTCTGTCGGTGCGCGACATCCCGATCGACCTCCCGGCAGAATCACCGTCCCCGTTGTTGCTCGCCATCACCGGCACCGCCGACGAGACCAACCCACAACGCAATACCGAACAGCTCTGGAACCATGTGCGGTCGCCCGCGTGGCTCCTTACCGTCGATGGCGGTACGCATCTCGGAACGTTCACGACCGACCCTGATCGCGAACGCGTATCGATGGTCATCGCCGCGTTCATCCAGCGCGCGACGGTCGACCCGCGGATCGACATCCAACGAGTCGCGGGCGGCCGTCTTCACCTCACAGTTCGGTGACCCCACCATTGTCGGGCGGGCCGGTCATGGTGGGCAGCATCTTCGCGAGGTCACCGGTGGCAACGATGTTCTGCGCCATGGTCGGGTTCAGGTCACCGCGAGACAGTCGGTGCACGACCCGGGCGTGTTGCTGAGTGTGCCGGGGTTCTTGACTTTGATCGTGTGATCGCCGATATCGGCGTTGGACGCGATACTCATCACGACGGTGAGGGACCCATCAACGTTGAAGGTCGTCGATTCGATCGTGATCCCCGGACCGGGGTCGACGGTGGAGCCCGGGAGGAAGAATCCACCGTAGATGTGCGCGCTCACGTGCGTTGCGCCGCGCGGCAGTATTCCGGGGTTCATGCCGATCGGCGTGGGCACGGTGCCGTCGACGGTGAAGACATCAGGTGCATCGGGGATGTCATGGACCCCGAGGAGATCCGCACGCGATTGGAATGCGGCGTAGCGCGCATCCGGCGTCAGTGCGAACGGGAACGCGGGGTCTCCGAGTGTGGCTGGTCCCGGTGGCGGGTCGATCCGTCGCGTTGCTCCGGTCAAGAGATCTTCGAGAATGAGCGCTGGCGAATCGGTGGTGGAAAGCCGGAAACGTCCGTCGGTGCTCGCTTGGCTGAAGAACCCCGCCGGGGAAATCGCGACGCTGACTCCGGTTTGACGGTCGAAGCGCCGCTCCGCGCGTTCTGTTTGATCGAAGAGCGTGAGATACCGGCCGTCGGACGATTGGTCGGCGAGCCGTCCGGCGGTCGGCGCGAAGGGATACGTGGTCGCAGTCAAGTCCCAGGCCGTGATGTTCCCGTCCCCGCACTTGTAGACGCAAAACCCTTGGGCCGCGACGTGCTTGCCGTCGCGGGAGAGAGCCACCGTCGCCAATCCGAACCCAGGATCGGCGAGCGCCTCACTTCCGGTCTGTGACATGTCGCGCACGGTGACCCGGCCGGCGAAGAACGGGAGCCAGGCGATGACCTGGCCATCGGCGCTGATCGACGTGCTTCCGGCTTGCAGGCTGGTGTCGGTGATGAGGTCACCGTTCGCATCGAGGCTCACGAGCACGAGGTCGCCGGTGACCATGTCGCGGCGGTACACGTCACTGATTCCATTCGTGTCGGCCGGAACCAACGCGGCGCGACTCGAGAAGGCGATGTAGCGACCGTCCGCGCTCGTCGTGGCGGCTTGGCTCGCGTCGCCCGCCTGATCGCCGTTGCTGTCCACGCTTACCCGAACCGTCGTTCCGGTCACGTTGTCGTGACGAAAGACATCGGTCGCACCGTTCGTGTCGTTGGCGACGAGGTTCGTGGCATCGGACTGGAACACCACATAGCGACCATCGTCGCTGATGACCGACCGGTTTCCAGCCCCCGCCGAGATCCCCGAATCGAAGTTGCCCGGCGTGCCATCGGACGCAACGCTCGCCTTGCTGATGTACGCGCATCCGCTCGCCAAGACGACCACCGCCGCCAATGCCACCACGCGACCGATGTCCGTCGTATCCCGCCTCAGCCCAATGCGCATTGTCATCCTCTCACGACCTCAGAATCTGAGATCACTGCCGCTCGGCGCCATCATCTCACGTCGCCAAGCAGAAAACCATCGACGCGAATGTTGCAGCCATGATCGGACCACGAGCTCCGGGTGCGGCCACCTGGAACGTCATGCCCTCGTGGCCGGGAACCGAAGTGCTCGCCCACTGGGCGCGCACCAGGCGAACTCCGGACGCCCGCGAGGAGAAACCGCGGCGTTCCAAGCGAAGGCCCGGCCCAACCGCGGGATCTTGGCGAGTGACACCGTCATGGTGACTCACCGTCGTTCCCAAGCCCGGGCGCGGGACTGCGCCATCTCCGCCGGACCGTGCCAGGGTCGTGGGCATTCGCGCTCGCGTCGACGACCCACTTGGCCCCCCGTGCGGCTAGACGTCATCGCATTGCGAGCAGATATTCCATCGAGCGTGACCCTCGCAGAGCGACGCGTCCGCGAAGGGACGAGTCAGCGACGAAAACGCCAGAGCCGTGAACTCATCGCCGACACCTCACCGCGCGGGACGCACACATGACACAGCGGGCCTGGGCGGTCGCGGTCAACGCCGAACCTCGCTGCGGCCCGACGACAGCCACGTCAGCTGATCTGTCGGGCTACGTGGGTGGCGAGTTGGGTCGCGATCGCGAGGTCCCGGCCGGTGTTGATCACAGAGACTTCGATCACGGCGTCGTTCATCGTGACGGACAGGACCCCGCCGCTGCTCTTCAAGCCATCGGGTAACGACGGCATGGGCTCCCAATGGCCGGGCGATGAGGCCCCGGGCACATCCACGAGCCGGCCCGGAGTTGGATGCCCAGGGTGGGGGCTGCGCGGGAGGACTTTCACGGCGAGGATCTTGGTGACCCCGGTGGTCTTTACCTGGCCCGCTGAGTCGGTGACCGTGACCGCGGGTTCTCCCAGGCTGTAGAAGCAGCCGAGGGTCGGCGGGACGCCCCGCTGATCACCCGTCGCGGTGGGGCCGAGGATCCGGCGAGCGTCGCTCAGGGTCACGTAGGCACAGACCGGGTTACGTCGCGCACGAGGCTTGGCAGTAGGTGCACTTGAGGCAGAGCACGCGACGACGCCAAGAGACAGCACAGCGATCGCCGCGAGAGTCCGGCGGAACGGTGTCGCGGGTGCCAGGCATCGTTCCATCGCGGCCGTGAGGTTACAAGTCTGAGCCACCCGAGGGGCACGTCACCCGGTGGGGAGGGTGAAGCCGACGATTGCGCCGCCGTCGGGGGAGTTGCGGACGAATACCGAACCGCCGTGACGCTCCACAACTTGGGCGACGATCGCGAGGCCGAGTCCGGAGCCGGGCTCGGTGCGCGCGACGTCCGCGCGGTAAAAGCGGTCGAACACTTTGGGGAGATCGGCCTCGGGGATGCCGCGACCGTGGTCGCGTACTTCGACGGTCGCACCGTGCGCCGCGACTTCGATCGTCCCGTCCCCGTGTTTGATGGCGTTGTCGACCAGGTTCGACACTGCGCGCGTGAGCGCCTTCGTGCGACCGGGCACTGAGGCGGCGTTGCCCACGTCGATCGTGATCGAGCGATCGGTACGCCGGCGGGCGGCCTCGACCACGTCGGTCACGAGCGCGTCGAGCGCGACCGACGCCACGGGCTCTGCGTCGCTCGCCGGGTCACGCGCCAAATCGACGAGTTCGGAGACGAGGTCGGTGAGCTCGCGCACTTCGAATTGGATTCCCTCGGAGACCTGGCTGCGTTGATCGACCGTCAGTCGCTCGCCGCGTTCGAGGAGTTCGGCATTTGTCTGCAAACTCGTGAGCGGCGTGCGGAGCTCGTGACTGGCGTCCGCAACGAGCTGTTGTTGCCGACGGCGCGATTCGCCGAGTGCCTCGACCATGGTGGCGAAGCTGGTGGTGAGGCTACCGACCTCGCCGGTCCCGGCCGTGGGGACCTCGCCATCGAGGTCGCCAGTGCGTGCGATGTGCTCCGCCGACTTTCGGAGACGCTCAATGGGCGACACGATGCGGGTGGCCAGGATCCAACCGAGAAACGCCGCCGCGAGCACACCACCGATCGCGAAGAGCAAGAGTCGGATGCCGAGCGCGTTGAGCACGCCATCGTTCTCGTCGAGCGACCGACCGAGTTGCAACACGGTGTCACTCGATCGCGGAATCGTCACGATGCGGTACCGCGCGCCCTTTACGTGTGCAGACGAGAGCCGTGGTGCGCCCGTGCGTAACGCCGCGGCGACGATCGCGTGGTCGACCGGAATCCGCACGCCACCGTCGAGGCACTGCACCACGGTTCCGTCCCGGGACACGGTCTGCGCCGCGGTCGCCGGCTCGACGGTGCCACCCAACGGACAACCAGATGGTCCATCGCCGCGGCCTTGGTCGTCGTGGTGCGGGCCGCCTCCGGACGTGAACGAAAGATCGGCCGCCTTCGCGAGCAGCGACTCGTCGATGCTCGCCGAGAGTCGATCGGCGGTGTTCAAGTACGCGGCGGTCGCGCCGAAGGCCGAGACCAATGCGGCAATCGCCGCCATGCTGAGCGCGATGCGCCACCTCAAGCTCACGGTCGGGCTACGTACCCGACGCCGCGAACCGTGTGCACGATCCGCGAATCGTCCTCGCCCTCCGTCTTGCGGCGGAGGTATCCGATGTAGACGTCGAGTGAGCGTGAACCCGTCTCGAAGTCGAAGCCCCAGATGTGTTCGTAGATCTGGTCGCGAGAAAGCACGATCCCCGAATGCTCCATGAGGAGTTGCAGAAGGTCGAACTCGGTCTTGGTGAGATCGATGGTGCGATCGCCGCGGGTCACGATGCGGCGCAGGGGATCCAGCCGGAGGTTTCCGACCACGAGTTCGGGTTCCTCCTCCGCGCCGTGGTTGCGTCGGAGCAGCGCGCGCAGCCGCGCCAGCAACTCGTCGAGCGAGAAGGGCTTCACCACGTAGTCGTCGGCGCCGGCATCGAGGCCGCTCACGCGATCGGCCACTTGGTCGCGCGCAGTCAACACGAGAATCGGGGTCGTGACCTTGCGCGCGCGCAGGCGACGGCACACCGTGAGCCCGTCGACGGTCGGCATCATGACGTCGAGAATCAACACATCGGGCTTGAACTCGTCGACGGCCGCGAGGGCCTTTTCACCGTCGGTCGTCGGGCACACCGTGTAGCCCTCGAGCTCCAAGGCCATGACCAACGACTCGCGAACACTGCGGTCGTCTTCGGCGACGAGGACCCGTGCTGATTCCATGCCCACGACTGTACGGGCCGCACGCAAGAGCCCGGTAAGACGCGCTGGATTTGGTTCTTGCACAGCTCTTACAGGTTGCTCGGTGCGGTCTTACGACCGTCGTCCACCATGTCGGCATGGAGATCAACCGCACCCTCAACCCCCCTCGCCGCCGTCGGGTCGCGCATCGTTCACGCGTCGGAACGGCGGTGGCCAGCGTGGTTGCCGCCGTCGCGTTGGCCGCAGGAATGGCCACCACGGCCGCGTCGCTTTCCGCCACGGGCACAAGCGCGACGACAACGACGGCGAAGACGGCGGTCGCCAAGGTGGCGAGCACCGCGAGCGCCTCGACCGCCGCGAGTACTTCGACCGCCGCGGCGAGCACGACGAACTACTCGGCGACCGCGGGCTCCTCCAGCACGGCTTCGTCCACCGCGAACACATCGTCCCAGGCGAGCTGACGATGTACTCGATCGTCGAACGGTTTCGAGCCATGGGCACCGACGCGGAGGTGACCGTCGTCGACGGCGACGCGCACCTCGTGAGCGTCGCGCGGGCACGGGTGGCCGACCTCGAGGCCCGCTGGAGTCGTTTCGTGTCGGCAAGCGAGATCTCACGCCTCAATGCCTCCGACGGCCGCGCGATGACATTGTCGGCCGAGACCGTGATGTTGATCTCCCGCGCTCGTGATGGGTACGAGCTCACCAACGGACGGTTCGACCCACTGCAGCTGGACGCGCTCGAAGCCGTCGGATACCGCACGAGTTTTGAATCGATTGGTCGACCGACCGTCGACCGCACGGCGTCGGCAGGCCACCTCAACCATGCTGCGACGCGCGGGCCGATCGAGATCGACGCGACCATGGGTCGCGTCGCGCTGCCGAAGGGTGCGCGCTTCGACCCGGGCGGCATCGGCAAAGGGCTCGCGGCCGACTTCGTCGTGGACGAGCTGCGCGCCCTGGGTGCCGCAGGTGTGTGCGTGAACCTCGGCGGTGATGTGCGCGTCTCCGGAATCGCACCCGACGGCGATTCCTGGCGTGTCGCGGTGCGCGATTGTGCCGACGACGATCCGAACGCGATGCTCTCGATCGCCGATGGCGCGGTGGCCACGACCTCACGGTCCCGACGCCGCTGGCAGAGCACCGCCGGTGACGAGTTCCATCACATCATCGATCCCGACACCGGGACCAGTGCCACTACCCCCGTGTTGCACGCGACCGCGATCGCGTCTCAGGGGTGGCAGGCGGAGGTCCTGAGCAAGGTCGCGTTCCTCGATCGATCGGCCGGCATCAACCTGGCCGAACGGGTCGGAGCGACCGCATTGGTCGCGACCGCGCTCGGCATCGCAGTGGGACCGAGTTGGGATCGATTTGCCCGGACGATGGAGATAGCGGCATGAGTCACCTGTTCTGGTACGCCGCTCGCGCCGGCGGCATCGTCGCGTGGGCCTTGACCGCGGCGTCGGTGGTGTGGGGGCTGTGGCTCTCGGGCCGTGTTCGTCCGTTCGGTGTGCGGCCCGCATGGATCTTGGACCTTCATCGATTCCTCGGCGGGCTCGCGACGATCTTCGTCGGTGTGCACGTGTTGGCGATCCTCGCCGACACGTACACCAACTTCGGCTTGTCCGACGTGCTCGTTCCGTTCGCGGCGAAGTGGCACCCGCTCGCGGTCGCGTGGGGCATCGTCGGGCTGTACGTGATGCTCGCGGTCGAGTTGACCTCGCTGGCTCGCAAGCACCTTCCTCACCAACTCTGGCGGCGCGTTCACGTGATGGCCCTTCCGTTGTACGTGTTCGCGACGATCCACTACCTCGCCGCGGGCACCGATGCCACGAACCCGGTGTCGCTGGTGGCTATAGGGGTGGCGACCGCGAGCGTGGCGATCCTGTTCACCCGCCGGATGCAGGAGATGCGAGCCAAGACGAGCCGGCGCGACCAGCGGGTCGATCGCCCGACCGCGGCTGCCGCGCCCCGTGAGGTGACCGCAGGCGCGCCCGTGACTTCAGTGACTCCGGTGACTGCCGCGCGACCCCGCCGGATCCCGCAACGCACCTGACGCGAGCGACCTATTGGGTCATCGCCGACCGCGGCCGATAACCGGTGCGTGCGCGGAGATGATTTCGCTGATGCTCTCGCGGCCGCCCAGGTCGGTGAGGAGTGGGGATTTGCCGCGCTCTACCGCGATTTCGCACCGGCTGTCCTCGGATTCCTGCGCGGTCGGGTAGACGCGGATGCCGAGGATGTCGCGTCGGCGGTATGGCTGGAAGTCGCGCGCAGCGTCGGACGGTTTACCGGTGACGAGTCAGGGTTCCGGGCGTGGTTGTTCACCATCGTGCGCCGCCGGATGATGAACGAATACCGCCGCCGGAGTCGGGATCTCGCGGTTTCTACGGATCCGGCACTTCTCCCGATGTCGCCATCGCCCGACGATCCCGAGCGCACCGTCGTGGGCGAAATGAGCGCGACGGATGCGATCGCGCTCATCGGGACCGTGCTCCCAGAGCTCCAAGGCGAAGTGATCCTGCTGCGCGTGGTCAGCCAACTTTCGGTCGACGAGATCGCCGAAGTGCTCGACCTCGCGCCCGGTCACGTGCGCGTGCTGTCGCATCGGGGCCTGAAGGCGCTTGCCGAACATTTCTCTCGTCCGGGTGTAACGCACGCGGCCGAGCCGGGGATATCGGAGGTGACATGACTCACCACGACTTCCTCGATGCCGGAACCGCGGAACGCCTGCTTGCAGGCGCGGTCGACCCGGCCGATGCCCCTCCCGGGTACGGACCGGTCGCGGCGGTACTCACCGCAGCGAGCGCGCCCGGCTCGGTGCCGGACATCGATTTCGGGGAACTCGCAGGAGTCGCGCGCCGCGCGGCGGACCGCTCCGGTTCGTCCACTTCCCGGAGGTCCTCCATGATCGGAAAACTGCTCACCATGAAAGCGGCGGCTGCGGCCGGCGTCATCCTGCTCGGCGCGTCGGGCGCCGCGGCGGCCACCGGATCGTTGCCGAACTCGGTGCAGGAAATCGCGCACGACACGTTGTCCCACGTCGGCGTGGATGTCCCGAACCAGGGCCACGGCGACCAAGTGAATGACCCGAAGCACGTGGAGAACGGCACGGAGAACCCGCCGGCCGACTCGGCGACGACGGTGCCGGCCGACGGACCGACCGCTCCGGGCGACCAGCCGGTCGGAACCAACGGCGCGAATCACGACGGTACGACGCAAACCACCGAACCGCACCATTCCGAGCCGGCCACCACGGGTGACACGCACACGGGTGACTCGCACGGCGGTGCTGGCACGACGGGCGATGTGAAGCCGGGTGACGGTCACTCCGGCGACAGCACGCCCACCACAGTCCCGACCACGGTGCCTCCGACCACGCCGACTACCGGGCCCCACCACGATGGTCCGGGCTCCGGAACCTCGGGGACCTCGGGGACCTCGGGGAGCTCCGGGACCAGCGGTTCCGGCGACGCGCCGAAGATCTGAACTCTGGCGTCCTGCGCCGGTCCTGAGATCGAAATCGTTGGCGGGCTCACTCGCGGATCGGTCAGGCTGGCCCGATGGGGAGTGCGTTCCAACGGGATTCGGGGGTGACAGTCGACGCGGCGATTCCGGGTCGGTACGGAGCCCATCTTCCGATGACGTGGGCAGCCCCGAACGTCCCACAGGGTGGGATTTCTCTCGCGGCGGCCACTCGGGCGATGCACGAGTCGATCGGTGTCGACACGATGGCGCTGCGATCGGTGTCGTGTGTGTTCGCGGCGCCGGTCGAGGCCGGCGAAGCCGAGATCGACGTGACGGTGTTGCGACGCGGCCGCTCGGTGGCCCAGACCATCGCCACGGTGCGCTCACCGGGACGCGATGCGGGTCTCACCGCGATCGCGGTGTTTGGTACCGCGCGGCCGGGCTTCGAGTTCACCGACGTTGCCCCACCGGAGTTTCCGGACCCGATGTCGTTGCCCCGCTTTCGCGACCCGCTTCCGGACGGTGTCGACATCGGACCCGCCTTTCCGATTTGGGCCAACCACATCGAAGGACGACCCGTGATGGGGCATCCGCCGCGGGAGGACTACGAACCGTCTACGAGTGAGCGCCAGACGTTCCAACACTTCGACGAGACCCCGCGTCGGGACGACGGGACCATCGATCCGCTCGCGCTCGTCTGCCTCTGCGACACCATGCCCGGCGCCGTGTACGAGCGAATGGGCCAGCCGTGCGACTACGACTGGTACGGACCGAGCGCGGATCTCACGGTCCACATCACCGGCACCGCGCGTTCGGAGTGGCTGCTGATGCGCAACCGCGCGCGACGGGCGAACGATGGTTACGCGTCGTTGGAGGTCGAGCTGCGGGATCCCGTCGAGGGACTCGTCGCCTACGGCACGCAGACGATGATCTTCACGTTCTCCGACGCAATCCCCGAGGCCGATCATCGGTTTCCGCTCGACGTTCGTCGTCAACTGCGTGTCGAGTCGCGGTGACATCCGCGCCGGTTCTCCCCGTCGACCGACCGGCGACCGCGCCGCGCTCCTTCCATGTGCTCGCGAAGCCGTCGGGCCCGATTTGCAACTTGGATTGTTCCTACTGTTTCTTCCTGGAGAAGGAAGCGTTGTACCCCGGCGATCGGTTCCGGATGACCGACGACGTGCTCCACGCCTACATCCGCCAGGTCATCGAGTCGCAGGCTGCACCCGAGGTGACGATCGCGTGGCAGGGCGGTGAGCCCACGCTCATGGGGCTCGACTTCTTCCGCCGCGCGGTCGCGTACGCGGAGGAATGTGGCGGACCGCACCGCACGCTGCATCACACGATCCAGACGAACGGCACGCTCCTCACCGACGAGTGGTGTGCGTTCCTCCGGGAGAAGCAGTTCCTTGTGGGCATCAGCATCGACGGCCCGGAGTTGCTCCACGACGTGTACCGCGTCGACAAGCAGGGCCGACCCACGTACGAGCGGGTGAAGGTGGGTCTGGATCGACTCACGCGTGCGGGCGTCGAGTGGAACGTGTTGTGCACCGTACACGCGGCGAACCAAGCCTTGCCCGTAGAGGTCTATCGCTTCTTCCGGGACGAGCTGGGCGCGAAGTTCGTCCAGTTCATTCCGATCGTCGAGCGCGTGACGGAGGGTAGTGACGAACTCACCGACCGTTCGGTGAACCCCGCGGCGTGGGGCGAGTTCCTCACCGCCGTGTTCGACGAGTGGGTTCGCCACGATGTGGGCGAAGTATTCGTGCAGATGTTCGATGCTGCGCTCGCGTCGTGGTACGGCGCGCCAGCTGCCCTTTGCATCTTCGCGGAGACGTGCGGGAACGCCGTGGCCCTCGAACACAACGGCGACCTCTATTCGTGTGACCACTTCGTGGATCCCGCGCATCTGCTCGGCAATATCACCGAGACGCACATGGTCGAGCTCATGGCGTCTCCGCAACAGCGCGCGTTCGGCAACGCGAAGCGCGACACGCTGCCCACGCAATGTCGGGAGTGCCCGGTCTTGTTCGCGTGTCGCGGCGAGTGTCCGAAGAATCGGGTGCGGGTGACCGCGGCGGGTGAGCCAGGGCTCAACGAGCTCTGTGAGGGTTATCTGCACTTCTTCACGCACATCGACGGTGTGATGCGGTTGATGGTCGACGCGCTGGCGCGTGGCGGTCATGCCGGAGAAGTGGTGGAGACGTTCGCGAGCGCCGGTCGCAACGATCCGTGTCCGTGCGGCAGCGGCCGCAAGGCCAAGCACTGCCATGGGTAACCGCGCGACGCGGACTACCGCGGGCGCAGGCGCGTCGAGACCCTCGTCAACGTGTCGAGCTGCACCGAGGGACACCGGGCCGCCGGCGTGCGAATGGTGATCGTGGCTCGCGTGATCCCGGGAGCGAGGGTGAGCGCCACGAAGTGGTGTCCCTCTACGGTGACCCGGATGCTGCGATGGCCGAGAGTGATCCGACCATGGGGTGCGACGACGCCGCGGGGTTCGAAGCTGACCTCCAACCGGGTGGCCACCCCGCGTCGACCCGGATTGACCAACAGCACGTTTGCGTTCGCGCACACCGCTTGCGCGCTGCCCCGGTCGCGGATCGGATCGACGTCGCTGTACTGGTAGAGCCGTGGTGCATCCAGCATCCGACGGGCCCGCGCTCGCCGCGCCGCTGCGCTCTCGTGGCCGACGACCGAGGCCGGCGCGTGTCGGAGATCCCATGCGAGTAGGTGGGTGCCGTCTGTGATCACGGGCGGGCCGAGGAACGCGGTCAGGGCACCGACTTCGTGCTTGCCGCGGTCGGAGTAGCCGTTGCGGTCGACGGTGACGGCGGCGAACCCGATCGCACCGACACCACGTACGAGTTCGCGAGTGGTGAGCTCGGTCGTCGGCCATTGCCATTCTCCACTGCGTCCGCGGATCCCGCCGGCGCTCCAGCGCAACGTCTTCGAGTGGAGGTATCCCTCTTTGATCTGGTCGTGGGCCGACATCTGCTCCACGGTTCCGTGCTCGGGAAAGTCGGTCACGGGGAGCTGGAAGACCATCGCGTTCTTCGGGAGTCGTCGTTCGAGCGAGGCAACGAAGGCCGCGTCTCGCCGCCACAGGGACGCGTGATCTTGTGGTCTCGGGAGCAACGCGGGTGACGCCTGGTCGAGGGCACCGAGCACGATGATGAGCGCACCAACCGTCGCCCATGCCGCCCGCGGAATCAACCGGCGGGCACGGCGGCGCGGTCGGACGACGGCGACCCGCGCCCGGTCGAGCAGCCGTGCGAACACCACGATGCCGGCGAACGCGACCACGATCGCAATGCGGCTCCAGGCGCGGACCCCGCTGAGCCCGACCAGCTCGAGGGCGCGGCTGAGGCCACCGGCGGCGGCCAAGACGAACGCCGCCACGATCACGAGCCCCAGCCGTACCTCGAACGACCACCGCCTTCCGGGTGCGCGCCGTATCGCGCGGGTGAGCACCGCGAGCGTGGCCACGATGACACCGACGCTGGCCGCGATGCCGAGCACCGCGGTGCCCGGACCGCGTTGGTTCGGCGCGTAGAGCTGGTCGGCGATGTACGCAAAGGGCCCGAATCGGTGTCCGGTCACCGGGCTGAAGAGTTCGACGATGCGGAGCGGGTACGCCTCGGCCACACCGAGCCGCCGGTCCGGCACGCCCAAGATGTTGGCCGGGTGTTGGAAGCGGTAGAGCAAGGTGGGGAGGTTGGCGACGGTCGACGCGAGCAGGCCCACCGCGCCGAGGATCGCCGCGATCGCGAGTCGTCCGACCTTCCGCCCCGCGAGCACGCTGATCACCGCGCAGATCGCGAGCAGACACAAGAGAAACGCGAGGTAGTAGATGCCGGTGACCGCGATGAGCACCGTTCCCATCGCCATCCAGCCCAGCCGCCTCCACGCTGCCGCGCCGGTGAGGTCTCGCACGTGGGGGAGCGCGTTGTCGGGCCCGAGCATGCGCACGCACAACAACACGATGATGGGCACGCCCACGTAGAACGCGAGGTTCTCGTGTCCTGCGCCGTTGCGGAAATGATACGGCGCGAGCGAGTACAACACCGCGCCCACGACCGCCGCCGGCCACGAGACTCGCAGTTTGCGCAACACGGGGAAGGCAGCCAACGCCGTCAACGGGAACGTGAGGAGCCAGAAGAGGTTGAGCGTGAGCGGAACATCACCCGTCGTGTCGACGATGCCTTTCTTGATCGTGTACGCGAGGAGATCGCCGCCCATCGGCCATTCCGCCCAATGTTGTTGGAACGGTGCGTTGAGTTTGGCGTTCGTGTTGAACCAGCCGGCCTCGTGCACGTTCTTGATGAGCATGAGGTCGAGCGTGGCGTCTTCCTCGTCGTCGCCGGGCGCGTGTGCGTATTGGAACGGCACGTGGACGGGCAGGTCCCACAGGTGAGTGAGCACCCCGACCGCGACCGTGGACAGCACGGCCGCGAGCACCGCGCCGGCGACGAGCGATCGGCCGCGGCGGCCGGTGAGTACGGGTTCGATCGTTGCAGGTTACGGAATCCAGGCCCTAGGGCGCGTCACTCAGATGTCATCCGTTGTTGACCGGGGCGACGAA
>JANYLF010000272.1 GCA_025357995.1 Acidimicrobiia bacterium
CATCGGACTCCTCATCGGTGGTTCGGTGGCGTTTCTCTTCTCCGCCCTCGCGATCCGCGCCGTAGGTCGTACCGCCGGCGTGGTCGTGCAAGAGGTTCGGAGCCAGTTCGCCGACGGCAAGATCATGGCGGGGACCAAGAAGCCCGACTACGGCCCGGTGATCGACATCTGCACCGCGGCGTCGCTGCGTGAGCTGGCAACGCCCGCACTACTCGCGGTCCTTACGCCGGTGATCGTTGGCTTCGGTATCAACTACTTCGCGCTCGGCGCGTTCCTCGCCGGTGTGATTCTCACGGGCCAGCTGATGGCGAACTTCTTGTCGAACTCCGGTGGCGCGTGGGACAACGCAAAGAAGTACATCGAGGACGGTAACGAGGGCGGTAAAGGCTCGGACGCGCACAAGGCTGCCGTGATCGGTGACACCGTGGGTGACCCGTTCAAGGACACCGCCGGTCCGGCGTTGAACCCGCTCATCAAGGTGATGAACCTCGTGTCGCTGCTGATCCTCCCGGCGATCATCTCGCTGCGCCACGACAACGTTCGGTTCGTTATCGCCGGTGTCGCGGCTCTGGTGCTGATCGGCGCAGTGATGTTCTCGAAGCGCAAGGGCGCGTCCATCGGCGACGAACCGGTGATGGTGGAGAGCGAACACATCTCCGTCTGATCGGTTCGGCCGGCCTGGGCCGCGATCCTTGCAACTCGTCCTTTGATGCGAGCGACTCGTCAAGAGTCGCTCGCATCGCGTTAGGAAGGCGTCAAGCCCCTTCCGTCGGTTGCTCCGTTGGCGTACAACGGATCCATGACCTCCGGGACCCCCCTTCGTGAGCACCGATCGGTGTCACCCGCGTCGTGGTCCCTCGCTCTGCTCGGACCGGTGGCCGTATCGGTTGCGCTCATTCCGGTGCGAACGGACATCCGAGCTTCGAATGTGTCGCTGGTGCTGGTGGTTGTGGTCATCCTCGCCGCGATCGCGGCCGGTCGGGTCGGCGGCGCGGTGGCCGCCTGCTCCTCCGCGATCGCGTTCGACTTCTTCTTCACGCGGCCGTACTACTCGCTGAGGATCGCCGGTCGAGACGATGTCGAAACCGCGATCTTGCTGCTCGTTGTCGGGTTGATCGTCGGCGAGCTGGTCGTGCGTTCTTGGCAGAGCCGGGCGGCGGCGGCCAGTAGCCGTCACGAGGTTGAGCGGGTTCGCAGAGTGAGCGCGGTCGCCGCTGGCGGCGAATCCCCGGGCGCGCTCATCCTGCGTGTGCGCCAGGAACTGGTTGACGTGTTGCACGCGCAGCGTTGTCGCTTCGAGTCGCCACCATTCCTCGAGTCCTACCCCGTGCTGGCTCACGGATCGGTACGGCTCCCCGGCGTCGAGCTGCCGGCTCGCGGGCCTGAATCGTCAAACCTCGTGGCACTACCGGTATTCGGTCGCGGCCGCGGGATCGGACGCTTCGTCGTCGAACTCGAGCAGCCCGGATCGGGCGTTCTGATTCCGGTCGAGGATCGTGCTCTGGCGTCCGCGCTCGCCGACCAACTCGGTGCGGCGCGCGTCGAGATCAATCAGTCGTCATGAATGCTGGGAGCCGCTGTGGGTGATCTCGTCTATGTACCGGTCGTGATCGCGTTCTTCGCGCTGATGGTCGGATTCGTCGTGCTGTGTGACCGAGTGCTCGGCGAGGACGTCGACGCGGACACGGACCAGGCGTGAGCGCCGACAACATCATCGGGTTGATCCTCGCGGTCATGCTCACCGGGTATCTGGTGTTTGCCCTTGTCGCGCCGGAGAAGCTCGGATGACGGGCGCCGCATGGCTCGAGCTCGGTGTGCTCCTGGTGCTGCTCGTCGTGTCCGTCCCGATCTTCGGGAACTACATGGCGCGCGTGTTCGGTGGCGGATCCGCGCCCGGTGATCGGTGGTTCGGTCCGATCGAACGGCTCACGTACCGCATCTGTGGCGTCGACCCCGATCGCGAGCAGCGGTGGAACGTATACGCGTGGTCGGTGCTGGCGTTCAGCCTCGTGTCGATCCTGTTCGTCTACCTCATGCAGCGGGTACAGGGTCATCTGCCGTTCAACCCGACGGGTGCGACGGGGGTCCAGGATCCGGCGCTGGCATTCAACACCGCGGTCAGCTTCGTGACGAACACGAATTGGCAGAACTACTCGGGCGAGTCGGCCATGAGTCACCTCACGCAGATGGTGGCGTTCACGGTGCAGAACTTCGCGTCGGCCGCGGTGGGTCTCGCGGTCGCGGTGGCCTTGATTCGCGGTCTCGTGCGACGCCGTTCGGGCACACTTGGCAACTTCTGGGTCGATCTCGTACGCGGCGTGCTCCGCGTGTTGCTGCCGCTCGCGTTCGTCGGCGCGATCGTCATGGTCAGCCAGGGTGTGGTGCAGAACTCGCACGGGTTCACGAAGGCGACGACGGTCGAAGGCAGGACCCAGCAGATCCCGGGTGGTCCGATCGCGAGTCAGGAGGCGATCAAGGAGGCCGGCAACAACGGCGGCGGACCGTACAACGCGAACTCGGCGCACCCGTTCGAGAATCCGAACGCGATCACGAATATGTTGCAGATGTATCTCATCCTGGTGCTGCCGTTTTCGCTGGCATGGACGTTCGGGCGAATGGCCGGCGACCGCAGGCAGGGCCTCGCGGTACTGGGCGCGATGCTGATGCTGTTTCTCACGACGACCGTGCTCGCCGCGGTCTTCGAGACCAACGGAAACCCGCGACTCACTCATGCCGGCGCGAACCAGGCCGTGACCGCGACGCAGGGCGGCGGGAACATGGAAGGGAAGGAGACCCGGTTCGGTTCGGCCACGTGTGGGTACTACGCAAGTATTACGACGCACACGTCGACGGGCGCGGTGATTTGCGCACACGACAGCCTGACTCCGCTCGGCGGGATGATGCCGCTCGTCAACATCATGTTGGGCGAGATCAGCCCCGGTGGTCTCGGCGCCGGGCTCTACGGGATGTTGATCTTCGCGTTGCTCGCCGTCTTCATCGCGGGACTCATGGTGGGGCGCACTCCCGAGTACCTCGGGAAGAAGATCCAGGCGACCGAGATCAAGCTGGTCGTGATCTATCTCCTCGCGGTTCCGCTCGTGATCCTCGCGTTCGCCGGCGCGTCGATCGTGATGACGACACCGCAACACTCGATCCTGAACCCGGGTCCGCACGGGCTCACGGAGATCGTCTACGCGTTCACCTCACAGGCGAACAACAACGGCTCCGCGTTCGGCGGTCTCACCGGCAACACCGATTGGTTCAACATCACGGGCGGGTTCGCGATGCTCGTCGGTCGGTACGTGCTCATCGTCGTCGCGCTCGCGATCGCCGGCTCACTGGGGCGCAAGAAGACGGTGCCCGCATCGTCTGGGACCTTCCCGACGAACACACCGTTGTTCGCGGGCCTCTTGACCGCGGTTGTTGTCATCGTCGTCGGCTTGACCTACTTACCCGTCCTCGCGCTCGGCCCCATCGTCGAGCACCTCAACCTCTGACCGGGAGCGCACGCCATGGGAGGACCCCCCACCAAGTCCCGGCCACTCTTCGAGCCGGAGATCGTTCGCCGAGCGTTGCTCGACGCCCTGAAGAAGCTCGACCCGCGCGTGCAGGCTCGCAATCCGGTGATGTTCGTGGTCGAGGTCGGCAGCGTGCTCACTACCGTGCTGTTCTTTCGCGATCTCGGTCGGTACGGAACGAACCAGGACGTGTTCAGTGGTTTGGTTGCCGCATTCCTCTGGTTCACCGTCTTGTTTGCCAACTTCGCCGAGGCCGTCGCCGAGGGTCGCGGCAAGGCCCAGGCCGAGACGCTGCGTAAGACACGGAGCGAGACGCTCGCGAGCCGTCGTCGGTCCGACGGAACGCTCGAGGAGTGTGCGAGCACCGCACTCGAAGTCGGTGATCTGTGTGTGGTGAACGCCGGCGAGCTGATTCCGAGCGACGGCGATGTGGTCGAGGGCATCGCGTCGGTCGACGAGTCGGCGATTACCGGCGAGTCGGCTCCCGTCATCCGGGAGAGCGGCGGCGACCGATCGGCCGTCACCGGAGGCACGCGCGTGCTGTCGGACCAGATCGTGGTGCGCATCTCCGCGCGACCGGGCGAGACGTTCCTTGATCGCATGATCTCGCTCGTCGAAGGCGCCGATCGCCAGAAGACCCCCAACGAGATAGCGCTGAACATCTTGCTGGCGGGCTTGACGATCATCTTCTTGCTGGCGGTCGTGACCCTGCAGCCGTTCGCGGTGTATTCCAATGCCGAACAGACCGTCATCGTGCTCGTCGCGTTGTTGGTCTGTCTGATTCCGACCACGATTGGCGGACTGCTCTCGGCGATCGGCATCGCCGGGATGGATCGGTTGGTCCAGCGCAACGTTCTCGCGATGAGCGGTCGCGCCGTCGAGGCCGCGGGCGACGTGAGCACGCTGTTGCTCGACAAGACCGGGACTATCACCTTTGGTGCTCGCCAGGCCGCCCAGTTGCTTCCGGTGCACGGTGCGACCGAGCACGAACTCGCCGAGGCGGCGCTCGCGTCGAGTCTGGCCGACGAGACGCCCGAAGGCCGGTCGATCGTCGTGCTCGCGCAGGAACACTACGGAGTCGAGTCGCGCGAGTTGCCGGGCGCCGTACTGATTCCTTTCACCGCGCAAACTCGGATGAGCGGCGTGGACTTCGACGGTCGCTCGATTCGCAAAGGCGCGGCGGAGTCGGTCACGAAGTGGGTCACCGACCAGGGCGGATCGGTCCCCGAGGAGTTGGAGACGATCGTGGTCGGGATCTCCGAACTGGGCGGAACGCCGCTTGTCGTCGCGGCGCGCAACGGCTCCGCGCCCCGGGCGCTCGGTGTGATCTATCTGAAGGACACGGTCAAGCCGGGCATGGCGGAGCGATTCGAGGAACTCCGCGCCATGGGCATCCGCACCGTGATGATCACGGGCGACAACCCGCGCACTGCCGCCGTGATCGCGCGTGAGGCGGGCGTCGACGACTTCCTCGCCGAGGCGACGCCCGAAGACAAGATGGCGCTGATCAAGCAGGAACAGCATGGTGGCCGGTTGGTCGCAATGACCGGTGACGGGACCAATGACGCACCCGCGTTGGCCCAGGCCGACGTCGGGGTGGCGATGAACACGGGGACGCAAGCCGCGAAAGAGGCGGGCAACATGGTGGACCTCGATTCCGATCCGACGAAGCTCATCGAGGTCGTCGAGATCGGCAAACAGTTGCTGATCACCCGCGGTTCACTCACGACATTCTCGATCGCGAACGACGTGGCGAAGTACTTCGCGATCATTCCGGCGATGTTCGCGGTCTTCGGCGGTTTGTCCTCGCTCAACGACCTGAACGTGATGGGTCTGTCGTCGCCTCGTTCCGCGATTCTCTCGGCCGTGATCTTCAACGCGCTGATCATCGTGGCGTTGATCCCGCTCGCGTTGCGCGGTGTGAAGTTCCGCGCGGTCGGCGCCGCGGAGATCCTCCGTCGCAATCTGCTCATCTACGGGTTGGGAGGTCTCGTGGCCCCGTTCGTCGGTATCAAGGTCATCGACCTGCTCATCTCGGCACTGGGTGTGAACTGATGCGTCGCCAGCTGCTCCCCGCGATCCGGATCCTCGCGGTGTTGACCGTCGTCACCGGGCTCCTGTATCCGCTGGCGGTGTTCGCCATCGGGCATGTTGCGTTCTCGGATCGCGCCGACGGTTCACTCGTGCGGCGTGACGGCCGGGTCGTCGGTTCGAGTCTGCTCGCGCAGGCGTTCACGACCGCTCGGTACTTTCACCCGCGACCGTCGGCGGCCGGCACCGGCGGTTACGACGGTACGGCGAGCGGCGCGTCCAACCTCGGGCCGAGCAATCCGGCGCTCACTACCGCGGTCCGAGCCCGGGCGGCGCGGTATCGCACCGAGAACGGGCTCGCCCGAACGACGATGGTGCCGGTGGATGCAGTCACCGCTTCCGGCTCGGGACTCGATCCCGACATCAGTGTTGCGAACGCTCGCCTCCAGGTGGCGCGCGTCGCTCGCGCTCGAGGGCTCCCGGAGCAACGGGTGCGGCTCCTGCTGGACGCGCATACCAACGGACGTCCGCTCGGATTTCTCGGCGAGGCGACGGTCAACGTGCTCGATCTCAACCTGGCGCTCGACCGACTCCGGTGAGTTCGTAGGCTCTCGCGATGGCGCGGGGAACGCTCCGGATCTATCTCGGCGCCGCACCGGGCGTCGGCAAGACCTTCGCGATGCTCAACGAAGGGCGTCGGCGCGCGGCGCGAGGTACCGACGTGGTGGCGGCGTTCGTCGAGACGCACGGTCGCGTGAACACCGCGGCGCAGGTCGGTGAGCTCGAGATCGTGCCACGGCAACGCGTCGAATATCGCGGATCGGACTTCGAGGAGATGGACCTCGAGGGCGTGCTCGCGCGTCGTCCAACGGTGGCCCTCGTCGACGAGCTCGCGCACACGAACATCCCCGGAAGCCGCAACGAAAAGCGTTGGGAAGATGTGGAAGAGCTGCTCGCCGCGGGCATCGACGTGATCTCCACGGTGAACATCCAGCACCTCGAGTCGATGAACGACGTTGTCGAGGCGATCACCGGGATCGAACAGCGCGAGACGATTCCCGACGCGATCGTGCGGTCGGCCGACCAGGTCGAGATCGTCGACATGACGCCCGAGGCGCTGCGCCGACGCATGGCCCACGGCAACATCTACCGAGCCGAGAAGGTGGATGCCGCGCTCGCGAACTACTTCCGGGTCGGAAACCTCGGAGCGCTCCGTGAGCTCGCGCTGATGTGGGTTGCCGATCGGGTCGACGAGGCCCTCGAGGAATATCGCGAGCTGCACGACATCAGTGGTGCCTGGGAGACGCGCGAGCGGGTGGTGGTCGCGGTGACCGGTGCGCCGAGCGGTGAGGACGTGATCCGGCGCGCCGCACGCATGGCGATGCGAACTCGCGGTGAGCTCTTGGGGGTGTACGTCCGGCCGACCGATGGACTCTCCGGCCCCCCGCCCGAGCGACTGGCGGAGCTGCGCCGCCTGATCACGGAGGTAGGAGGCACCTACCGCGAGGTGAGCGGAGACGACACTGCCGACGCACTTTTGCGGTTTGCCCGCGCGGAGAACGCGACGCAACTCGTGGTGGGAGCAAGTCGGCGGAGCCGGTGGGCGGAGGTACTCCGAGGGTCGGTGATCAACGACGTCCTGCGCGCCTCCGAATCCCTCGACGTGCACGTGATCTCCGGTGCCGACGTCGAGGAGGAGCATTCGCCGCGGCGTATGCGGGCGCCTCGCCGGATCCCGCTCTCCCGTCGGCGATGGGCGACCGGTTGGGCCGCGGCGCTGATCGGACCGGCGTTGCTCACGGTCGTGCTGTCGATCGGGAGGGACGCGATCAGCCTTCCCGGTGTGTTGTTGTTGTATCTGCTGCTGGTCGTGCTGGTTGCCGCGATCGGGGGAATGGCACCGGCCGTCGTTGCGGCCGTGAGCGGCTCACTGTTCGCGAACTACTTCTTCACGCCGCCGATCCACACCTTCACGATCTCGGAGGGTGAAAACCTGCTCGCGTTGGGTGTGTTCCTCCTCGTTGCGGTCGTCGTGAGCTTGCTCGTGGAGGTGGCGAACCGTCGGACGGCCGATGCGGCGCGGGCGCGGGCCGAGGCGGAGACGCTCGCGGCGCTGAGTGGGACGCTCGCCGCGTCGGACGATCCATTGGGCCAACTGGTGTCGCAGCTGCGCGTCGCGTTCTCGGCGGACTCGGTGGCGGTGCTGCGCGAGGAAAACGGCCAGTGGCATGTCGAAGCGAGTGCCGGAGAGCCAGTTCCCACCTCGCCGGACGGGTGTGCGCTGCGGTTGGCGTTGGGTGAATCGGAGGTGCTCGTCGCTCGTGGTGCAGCGCTGGTCGACGAGGACCTCGACATCGCCCATTCGTTCGCCGCCCAGGTGAAGGTCGCGCTCGAACGTCGTCGGCTACAAGCCGACGCGGCGGTCGCAGCGGACCTCGCGGAGGCGGACGCGCTGCGCACCGCGCTGCTCGCAGCCGTGTCGCACGACCTCCGAACCCCACTCGCGTCGATCAAGGCTTCGGTCACCAGCCTGCTCCAACGCGACGTCGACTGGACTCCGGAGGCGACCTCCGAGTTTCTGGCGACAATCGACGAGGAAACGGATCGATTGAACTCGCTGGTCGGAAATCTGCTCGACATGAGTCGGCTGCAGACGGGCGCGCTCCAACTCGTGATCCGCGCGGTCGGTCTCGATGAGGTGGTGCCGCGTGCGCTCGCCGGTTTGCCGGATCGACCAGCCCCGATCGCAGTCGACGTTCCGGAAGATCTCCCTCGGGCACGCGCCGATGCGGCCCTGCTCGAACGAGCGATCGCGAATGTGGTCGACAATGCGCGTGCGTGGTCTCCGGCCGACCGTCCGGTGCGGGTCGAGGCCGCGGCGGTCGGCGGTCGCGTGCAACTCCGCGTGATCGATCGCGGTCCGGGCGTCCCACCGGCGCAGCGATCACGGATGTTCGAGCCATTCCAACGTCTCGGAGACAACCCGAAGAACGGGACCGGGGTCGGGCTAGGGCTGGCCGTGGCCAAGGGATTCGTGGAGGGCATGGGCGGCGAGATTTCGGTCGAGGACACTCCCGGCGGAGGATTGACGATGGTCCTCTCGCTGCCGAAGGCCGAGGAGTCGGAAGCATGAGCGAAGCCCGCGTGTTGGTGTGCGACGACGAGCCGCAGATCCGTCGTGCGCTTGGGGTGAACCTGACGGCGCGGGGGTACGACGTCGACCTGGCCGAGACCGGTGAGCAGGCGTTGGAACTCGCGGCGCGCCGCCACCCGGACGTCGTGGTCCTCGATCTCGGTCTCCCCGGCATCGGCGGGGTGGAGGTGATCCACGGCTTGCGCGGGTGGACGGAGGTCCCGATCATCGTGCTGTCCGTGCGCGAGGCCGAGGCCGACAAGGTCGCGGCACTCGACGCCGGTGCCGACGATTACGTGACGAAGCCCTTCGGCATGGACGAGCTCCTCGCTCGTCTCCGTGCCGCGCTCCGACGGGCCACGCCCGCCGAGGAGGCGGCCACGATCGAGACCGCGGACTTCACGATCGACCTCGTCGCGAAGAAGGTGCGCGACGCCAACGGATCCGAGATTCGCCTGACTCCTACCGAGTGGCAGATCATCGAAGTGCTCGTCCGGAATGCCGGCAAGCTCGTGCCGCAACGTCGGTTACTCCAGGACGTATGGGGACCGGAGTACGAGAAGGAGACGAACTATCTCCGCGTCTTCCTCGCGCAGATCCGACGCAAGCTCGAGCCGAATCCGTCGCGCCCGAAGTACTTCATCACGGAGCCGGGCATGGGCTACCGCTTCGAGCATTGACTACGACGCGGTCTGACCTTTCTTGTGCTTGCGGTATTCGAGGAACGGCGGGATCATCGAGATCAGGATGATCACGGCGATGATCGGCAAGAGGTAGGTGTCGACCTTGTCCGGTGGGATCGAATCGCCGACGACGTAGCCGAGCATCGTGACGCCGACGGCCCACAGCGCCGCGCCGATGATGTTGTAGATGGTGAAGGTCCGCAGCTCCATCTCGCCCATGCCGGCCATCGGCGGTGCGAGAGTGCGGATAAACGGCACGAACCGCGCGAGCACGATGGTCTTCGAACCGTGCTTCTCGAAGAAGGTTCGAGACCGCACCACGTACTCGTGCTTGAAGATCCGTGAATCGGGTCGGCTGAAGAGTTTGGGCCCGTACTTCTTGCCGATCCAATAGCCGACCTGGGCGCCGAGGACCGCGGCAATGAAGGCTCCGCCGGCGACGGCGACGATGTTGAGCCCGAATTTGCCGGTTGCCGCGAACAGCCCGGCGGTGAAGAGCAGTGAATCGCCGGGAAAGATGATTCCGAGCAGCAATCCGGACTCGGCGAAGATGATGAGGACGAGGCCGATAGTGCCGACGGTATGGATCAGATCCTTGATCGAGAAGATGTCCATGCGGCGGGAACCCTAGAGGCCGATTCAGCTCCATCCGGGCATGTGGGGGGTAGTCGGGGCTACCTTCGCCTCCGTCCTACTTCTGCAACTCACAGGAACGAATGCCGTGGCCAAGTCGCTGGTGATCGTCGAATCGAAGACCAAGGCCGACACGATCGGCCGCTTCCTCGGCGACGATTTCACGGTGCTCGCGAGCTTCGGCCACGTTCGGGACCTGCCCCGCAAAGGCCTCGGCGTCGACGTCGACGACCATTTCCGACTCGAATACGCACCGCCGGAAGGTCGGGCCAAGGAAGTGGTGTCGCGGTTGCGCCAAGCGATGAAGGGAGCCGACGAGCTCTACCTCGCGACCGATGAGGATCGCGAGGGCGAGGCCATTGCCTGGCATCTCATCGAGGTGCTCAAGCCGAAGACTTCCGTCAAGCGAATGGTGTTCCACGAGATCACCCGTGAGGCCATCGACGCCGCGATCGCGAACCCGCGCGAGCTCGACATGAAGCTGGTGGAGGCGCAGGAAGGCCGGCGCACCCTGGACCGCTTGGTCGGCTACGAGGTGTCGCCGGTGTTGTGGCGACGAGTCGGTGGAGCACGGTCCGCGGGCCGCGTGCAGAGCGTGGCCGTGCGCCTCGTAGTGGAACGCGAACGCGAACGTATGGCGTTCCGAACTGCAGAGTTCTGGGATCTCGACGGTCGGTTCGCGGCGCGCGGCACCGAGTTCAACGCCCGCCTCATCGAGCTCGGTGGCCGACGGGTGGCGAACGGCCGCGACTTCGACCCGGCCACCGGCAAGCTCGCGCCTGATGCCGTCGCCGCGCACCTGCTCGAAGACGACGCGCGCGCGCTCGCGGCGCGTCTCGCCGACACCGCGTTCACGGTTCGCCAGGTGGAGGCGAAGGACTTCACCGAACGGCCGAAGCCACCGTTCAAGACCACGACGATGCAACAGGAGGCGGGGAACAAGCTGCGGTTCAGTGCGGGCCGCACGATGTCGGTCGCGCAGGGACTGTACGAACGTGGCTATATCACCTATATGCGAACCGACTCGATCAGCTTGTCGAACCAAGCAGTC
>JANYLF010000316.1 GCA_025357995.1 Acidimicrobiia bacterium
CGCGGTCTGCGCGCCGGATGAAGACACGCTCACCCTCGCGGCAGCCGCCGCGGTCGCCGCGCTCGACGCGGCGGATATCGACCCGGCGACCATCGACGGTCTGTGGTGGGGTTGCACCCGGCCACCGTTCGCGGAGGGTCCGAGTCACGCGGTCCTGAGCGCGGCGCTCGGATTGTCGCCGCACGCCGGTGGCGCACTGATGAGTGGCTCGCCGCACGCCGGGATCGAGGCGCTGCTGGGTGCGGCCGACGCGATCGGAGCGGGCTCCGCGCGCCACGCGCTGGTGATCGCATCCGACGCGCTCGTTCCCGGCCTCGGCACCGCGTTCGAAGCGCGCTGCGGTGCGGGCGCGGCCGCAATGGTCCTCACCGCGGCCGATGGTCCGGCGGTCCTCGCGGCTCGGGTCACCCGAACCCATCCACTCCTCGACCGCTACCGGGGCGATGGTGAAGCAGATACGCGAGATCTCTACGACCCGCGCCTTTTCCGCGAAGAGATGTTCCTGCCGTTCGTGCGCGAGGTCGCCGAACATCTGGCCGCGCTCGATGTGCGCGCGTGGTCACTCCCCGATCCGGACGGTCGCCTCGGTGGTGTGATCGCCAAGGCCGTCGGCGCGACCACGATCGCGTCGGCCGACGTGTACACCATGCTCGGCGACACCGCGGCCGCGGCCGCCTTGCTGGGTGCGGTCGGCGCGCTCGACACCATCGGTCCCGTCGCGGTCGTGGCGAGCGGCGGCGGTCGGACGACCGGCCTGGTGGTGGAGGTCAATGCCCCGGTGCCCGGCGCGGCCCGCATCCTCGATGCTCTCGGTGCCGACTCCCGCGCCGCCACCTACGCGGAAGTACTCCGCGCGCGCGGTCAGCTCACACCACGCGGCGAACAGATCCCGATGGGCGTGCCCCCCGAGAGCGCGCTCTTCGCGCGCGGTGCCGACGAGATGTTGCAGCTCCTCGGCGGCAAGTGCGCCGACTGCGGAACGATCAACACCCCGCCGTCGATCCACCCCACGTGCATCGCGTGCGGCGGGCCGAAGCTCGAACCGGTCGCCCTCGCACGTCACGGTGTGGTCCACACCTTCGTGGTCAACCAAACGATGCCCGCGCCGTTCGTCGCGCCGCTGCCTATCGCGGTCATCGATCTCGACGACGGCGCGCGCGTGATGCTCCAGGTGGTCGGCGACGGGACCGGGCTCGAGATCGGCACCGAGGTCGACCTCGTCCTGCGCAAATACGCGCACGAACGCGGTGTCCCCGTCTATGGCTACAAAGCACGCACGACTACTGGAGCATCGACGTGAGCTGGAATCGCGTGGCGGTAGTGGGTGCGGGGCTCATCAAGATGGGCGAACTCTTCGACCAGTCGTACGAGGACATGGCGGCGGGCGCGTTCAACGCGGCCGTCGCGTCGGTCGACAAGGGATTCGATCCAAAAGCGGTCGACGCGGCGTTCGTGGCCACCCAGCGCGGCACGTTGTGGGGCCAGGAAGGCATCGGCGGCAACACCGTGCCGACCGCGATCGGACTCGCCGGAATTCCGTGCACGCGCATCGAGAACGCGTGCCCGTCCGGGTCGGATGCCTTCCGTGTGGGCGCGATGGCCGTCGCCTCCGGCGTCCACGATCTCGTGCTCGTCATCGGCGTCGAGAAGATGCGCGACAAGTCGACCGAAGAAGGGCTGCTCTCACGCGCGGCCGCCGGGCACCCGATCTTCACGCGCGGAGAAACCGCGCCGGTGCTGTTCGCGCCGTTCGCTACGCGACACATGCACGAGTTCGGAACGACGCGCGAGATGCTGGCGTCGGTCGCGGTAAAGAACCATCACAACGGCGCGCTCGACCCGTACGCGCACTTCCAAGACGAAGTCACGATCGAGCAGGTCCTCAAATCGCCGCCGGTGTGTTCGCCACTCCACCTGCTCGACTGTTGCCCGCAGACCGACGGTGCGGCCGCGGTACTGCTCGCCCCTGCCGAACGCGCCCACGAGTTCACGGATCGGCCCGTGTTCGTCGCGGGCTTCGGCATGGCCACCGATCACCCGTACTTGCACGAGAAGACGAGCTTCGTCGGCCTCGAAGCCACGGTGTTGGCCGCGCAACGCGCGTACGCGATGGCGGGCGTCGGCCCCACCGATATCGACATGTGCGAAGTGCACGACTGCTTCACCATCACCGAGATTCTCGACATCGAAGATCTCGGGTTCTTCGAGAAGGGCAAGGGTGGGATCGCGTCGCTCGACGGCGAGACGTCCTTGACCGGACGCATTCCCGTCAACACGTCCGGTGGGCTCCTCGCCAAAGGTCATCCGATCGGTGCGACCGGCATCGCGCAGCTCACCGAGTGCTGGTGGCAGCTGCGCGGCGACGCGGCCGATCGTCAGGTGGAGATGCGAAACGGCTTCGCGTTACAACACAACGTGGGTGGCCGCGGCTCCGGCGTCAGCGTCGTCAACATCCTCACGGTGAACGCGTGACCGATCAACACCACCTTCACGTCGAGACGGGTGACGACGGCGTATGTCGGATCACGCTCGATCGACCCGAGGCGAAGCATGCGTTGACGGTCGCGATGCGCGACGGCATCGTCGAAGCGATCCGCGCCGGCCGCGCCGACCCCGCGGTGCGCGCATTCCTGATCCGTGCGACCGGTGACGCGTTCTGCGCGGGCATGGACCTCAGCGCCTCGACCGTGGCCCAAGCGGGCACGCCTGGCTTCGATCCGCGCACGACCGCCGAGGCGTTGCGCGTCGGCGTGCAGACGTTCATCCGCGAGCTCTGGGAGCTCGACAAGCCGACGGTCGCCGCGGTGAACGGCGCGGCCGTCGGACCGGGCGCGCACCTCGCGCTCGCGTGCGACTTCGTCCTCGTTGCGCCCGAGACCAAGTTCTTGTGGACGTTTCACAAGTGGGGGCTCGTCGTCGACGCCGGTGGCGCGTACCTCCTCCCCCGCCTCGTCGGCCTCCCCCGCGCCAAGGCCATGGTGATGCTCGGCGAGAGCGTGGCCGGATCGGACGCGGTCGCGGCGGGGCTCGCCTATCGATGTCTCGACGATCGCGATGCGCTCACGGCCGCCGCCGATGCGCTCGCGGTGCAGCTCGCGTCCGGGCCGACGCGCGCGTTCGGCCTCTCGAAGCGGCTCCTCAACGCGAGCTTCGAGACGGATCTCGCGTCCTCCCTGGAGCTCGAAGGCGCTGCGCAATCCCTTGCGACCGCGTCGGCGGATCTCGTCGAGGGCATGGCTGCGTTCCGCGAAAAGCGCGACGCCCACTTCGAGGGTCGGTAACCGCACATGCGGGCACGCACGGGCTCAATCGTGCTGGCGTGCGTTGTCGCATTTACGGCAATCGTCACGTCCGGCTCTCCGTCCAGTTCCGCGGTCACGACACCGACGGTGACCGCGTCGCCGATACCGACGCTCGACCTCGCGCGGCCCCGCATCGTGGCTGCGGGCACCAACCTCGACGTCGTGCGCGCCCGCCTGGATCGCGAGCCGTACCGCACGATCTTCCAGCGTGTCGACTTCCATGCCCACGAATCCGACGCCATCGCGGCCGACGACCATACGATCGCGTCGGAGCGCACCAAGGCCAAGACCACCAAAGACCTGGCCTTCGAGTACGCGCTCGACCGGACCGTGGTCAACAGCACGATCGCTCCGTTCGCATCCGCGCCGGCGCGCACTGCGACCGGCGATCTCGTGCGCGATCACCTCCTCACGATGTACACCCGCAGCCGCCTCGCGGTCGATCCTCCTCTCGGCGGCACCGACCGCGACATCAACACGTCGGAGGAACTGCTCCAATACGCGAGCGCGTACGACACGATGCTCGGCGCCGGGTACGACTTCGGCGCGGCGGACGCACCCATCCGCACCAACATCACCGACCTCGCAGCCGAGCTGTACCGCAACTACACCGACCCCGCGAGCGCGTCGAATTCCACCACGGTCCTGCCGAACAACCACCGCTCCAAGTCGGCCGCCGCGCTCGGCGTGGCCGCGCTGGCATTGTTTGACGCGCCACCCGCGGAAGGCGCCCCGACCGCCGATGAGCGCTCGCCCGCCGCGTGGCTCGCGTTCGCCCTCGACCAGGTGGATCTCATCCAGCGCTGGACGTTCGTCGCGCCCGGCGGCGGCTACGGCGAAGGTCCCTACTACCAGCGGTACGCGAGTCAGAACCTGCTGCCGTTCACCCGGGCGTGGGATCACGTTCGGGGCAACCGCGCGTGGAACATCGGGCCTCGCTCGATCCCCGACCTCTGGCAACAGCCCGTGTATCGCGCCACCCAACGGTGGATGCTCGACATGACGCTCCCCGACGGAGGGCTCGCGCCCATCGACGACGGCAACGTGGGGTACTCCCACTACTTCGGGCTCGCGCCCGTCGATCCGGTTGACGCGCCCGGATTCATCTGGCGCTGGGCCCATGCGCCCACGCCGTACGACACCGACGGCAGCATCGATCTCTCGGCCGACGCACTTGCGAACTTCGACGACTCGATCGTGCCCGCGCCGCCCTCGGGATCACCGACTCGCCTCGACGACGAGTCCGGCACCGCCGTGTTCCGTAGCGATTGGAGTCCGGACGCGGTGCAGGTCGTCGCGCTCGGCGAGCACGGCGCGGCGATGGAGCTCGGTCGCGATCGCGATGGTCTCGGCCAGGTCGCCGGCGCCGCCCACGAACAGCCGGACACCGCGAGCTACTTGATGCACGCCTACGGCGAACGGCTGCTGCTCGATCCGGGGTACCTCACGTACGAACAGCGCGGGCTCGTCGGCAAGGCGCCGGACCACAACCTGATCCTGGTGAACAACCAGGGCCCCGGCGATCCGTTCATCGCGTCGATCCTCTGGGTCAACGATCGTGCCGGGCTCCCCGCCGTCGACGG
>JANYLF010000318.1 GCA_025357995.1 Acidimicrobiia bacterium
CGACTGGCTGCTCGTAGCTCGAGCTGCGCCAGGGCGAGGTCCAGCTGATCGGTGCTCGTGTAGATCCCGGTCAGCACGACTCGCCAGCCCGCGACGTCGGGTTCGGCTTCCACCAGGCCTGCGATCAGCGGCTCCAGCTCACCCAACCGACCGCGCTCGAAGTACAGCCGGTAGCTCAGGATCGGAACCCCACCACCCCGGCAGCCCATGCTTCTCCTGGTACTGCGCCAGCTCGCCGATCAACACCTCGGCGTCCTCCAGTCGACCGGATAGCAGCGTGTGCGCGCAGCGCATGGTCCGCGCCCGCGCCTCGAGTGCCGGTTGGCGCAGACGCGCCGCCAGAACCTCCATCGCCGCGAGGTCGCGGTCGGCGGCATCGCGATTGCCGACCCAAACCTCACCCAGGAGCCGGTTGTTGTGCGCGTGGAAGAGCAGTAGCGGGTCGCCGATCTCTTGGGCGAGCGCGGCCATCTCTTCACCCTCCGCGAGATATCGAGGCACAACCGCCGTTGACCGCCTAAATGATCGGTTGCGGCTGCGACCGCATCAACGGAATCAAGTTCGCGATGTATTGCTGGACCCTCATACCCGCTTGCGGCCGACTCAAACCTTCGAGATCCGGGAGCTTCACTCCCTCCGCCAGATCGAGCCCCGCGCAGAATCCAGGGCCTGCGCCGGTCAACACGATCACTCGACACGCGGGATCGTCGCGCAACGTGGCGAGCGCGTCGTAGTAACCACGGAGTAGCGCCGCGTTCATCGCGTTGCGCCGCTCGGGTCGATTGAACGTGATGCGCGCTACCTGTGCGAGAGGTCGGTCCACTAGCACGGCACCGTCACCGTATTCCGCGAGAGTCTCTGGGGCGTCGCTCATGCTCGGATCCTGCCCGTCAGGCGCGGGCAGACGCCAGACGGTTGGCGCGTGTCAGCATTCCCGGCGCGCCCAGCCGCTCCGTCCACGCCGCGAACTCGGGAGTCGGCCCGGTCCATCGCCATTCGTCGACAGTTCCCACGGGGTGATCGGTGCGCAACGTCGCGACCAAGCGGAAGAGCTCGGCGTCCTCACGGCCTTCGGCCAACGTGGTCGCGAGCTTCACCGCGCCCCGCACGTCGACGGCCCAGTCCTTCGCCAACTGCGGGATCGCTTCGTAGTGCAGGTAGTAGCCGAGCACCGCGCCGGCCGACTTTGCCCCCCAGCCCGGGAGACCGGGAAATCCGTCGGCGGTGTCACCGACGAGCCCGAGGTAATCGGGAATGGATTCAGGTGGGACGCCGAACTTGGCGCGCACGCCCTCGGCGTCGCGCACCTCACCCTTCCGGCGGTCGAACTGCACGATCCGATCACCGACCACGCTCTGGCCGAGGTCCTTGTCCGGTGTGCAGATGTAGACGCGCTCGACTCGCGGATCGAGGCCCGCGACGTGCGCGCCCGCGGCCATGCCGTCGTCGGCCTCTTGGTCGATCATCGCCCACACGGTGACACCGAGTGCGCGCAGCGCGTCTTCCAACAGCGGGAACTGCGCGACCAGCAGCAGATCCATACCTTCGCCGGTCTTGTATCCGTCGTAGAGGTCGTTGCGAAACGACTCGATGACGTGATCCGTCGCGACGGCCACGTGCGTGGCTCCTTCCTCCAACAGCATCAACATCGAACCGATGACGCCACGGGCGGCTGCCACCTCCATGCCACTCGGGTCGGCATGCGACGGCACCGCGAAGTGATGACGAAAGAGTTCGTAGGTCCCGTCGACGAGATGGACGTGCAGGCCGGAAGGTTCGCTCACCCGCGCATGCTGCCACGCCGCGCGAGCACGCGCCGGGGCGACGCTCCTAACGCGGGCGCACGCCCCACATGAACGTGGTGCGCCAGGCGGGCGCGATCTTCACGACGTCGCCGGTCTGAGGTGCGTGGATCATCATGCCGCCGCCGATGTACAGGCCGACGTGGTGGAGGTCGCTATAGAAGACGACGATGTCGCCCGGTTGCAGCTGGTCCCACGTGACTTTCGGGAACATGGCGGCCTGCGAACCGGAGTAGTGCGGCATCCGCACGCCGGCAGCCGCCCACGCCGCCATCGTGAGCCCGGAGCAGTCGAACGTGCTGGGCCCGGCGGTGTTGAACGAGTACGGCTTGCCGAGTTGCGCCCGTGCGAACGCGACCGCGGTCGCGGCACCGGCACTGACCGGCGGCGCGTCGGGTCCGGGTGACGACGATGGCGGAGGTGCCAGCGGTGGGTGGGAGACCGGGTTCGGGCTCGGTGGCTTGGGTGGCGCGCCGGGCGGCGGTACGACCGATGGCCGCGTCGTGGTCGTGCTCGGTGCCGGCGCGGTCTGAGTCCCGGGTGCCGCGGCGGCCAGCGGACCGGCGGCGTCACCGGTGCTTGTCAGCGTGGCCCGTGCGGTGGCCAATGCGGCCAGTGACTGGAGTTGGCGCTTGAGTCGCGCGGCTTCCTCGACGTCGCGTCGCAACAGGTCGCGTGCGTCTTGTTGGCTGGCCCGTGCCGACGCGAGCCGATGCAACTCCGTTCCGAGTGTCGTCAGGAGGTCTCGATCAGGTCGCTCGGCCGCGTCGAGATACTCGCCGCGGCGGCGGAGATCGGCGACCTGGCTGCTGCCGTCCAAGACGACAGGAATCTGGGTGCTCGTTCCTTGGTAGAGCGCCGCGGCCCGCGCCCGAGTACGGGCGCGCACGAGCCGGACCCGAGTCTGCGCGGCATCGATGCGGCGATCGGTGGCATCGAGCGCGGCCGTGGCCCGGTCGACCTTGACGCGTGCGAGGTTGTAGTGCTCGGCGACCACCTCGAGTTGCTGCGGCGTTGGTGCGGCATCCGGGGTCGGGGCCGCCCCGGCCCCGACCGGTCCCGTGAGGGCCGCGGCCATGGCGGTCACGACCGCGATGCGCGCGATGAAGTGGCGCGGAGAATTCGACCTCGGTGACGGCACGATGTACATATCGTCCGATTGCCACCGAGAGATTGAGCACGGAGAGTGAGATTTGTGGATCACTTGACTCACGCGCAGCGAACCCCGCCGGTCAGAGTGGTTGTAACTGCGCGAACGGGACAGTGACGGTGCCCACGGGCGATCGCGAGGCCCGGCATCCCAAGAGCACGAGCACGGCGGCGGAGAAGACCGCGGTCGCGCCGGCGACGTGGATGGCCACGAGACCGGGCGGGACGTCGTTGAAGTACTGGAGGTAGCCCACGCCCCCCTGGAGCACGAGCAGGGCCAGCAACACGGTGACCCGGCGGTACAACGCGCGAGAGGCGCGAGTGCGGGCCAGGACGACGAGCAGAGCGAGCACGACACCGAGAAACACCATGACCGTGATCCCGTGGATGCGCGCGACCGTGGCCACTGCCAGATCGAGCCGGGTCGCGCGTAACGAGACCTTGGCCGAGTTTCCGGCGTCGCCGGAATGGGGACCCGCGCCCGTCACGACCGTGCCGCTGACGAGCACCGCACCGGCGAGCATCACGACCGTGACGGCCAAGCGGTGTACCAGTGGCGCCACCGCGACGGGCGCGACGTCACCGTCGGGAATCCCGGCGCGCCACACGAGCACGATCGCATCGGCCAACAGCACCGCCGAAAGGAGGAAGTGGCCCATCACGAACGGCGGGTCGAGCAGCTTCTCGACGACGAGCGCGCCGAGCAGCGCTTGCGCGATGACGCCGAGCACGAGACCGGAGGAGAGCCACATGAGGTCCCGACGGCGCGGCGCCCGGACGAACGCACCGAGGACCGCCACGATCACTGCGAGCGAGACGAGCCCGGTCACCATCCGGTTGATGAACTCGATCCATCCGTGGCCGCCGACGGCCGGGGTGGGCGTGAGACTCCCTGCCGTGCAGTTGGGCCAATCCGGGCATCCGAGCCCGGAACCGGTGAGCCGCACCGCGGCGCCCGTCACGATGATCGCCGCGAGCAGGAACGCGGCGACGACCGTGATCCGTCGGAATCGCTCAGGGGAAAGACGCACGCGCCGCATGGCTTCGGCATCGTACGAGCGGAGACCACCCGTAGGCTGATCGACGTGCGGCGGCTCCTCGGCATCTGTGTGTTGGCGTTCGTCGTCGTTGCGGCTGCTGTCGCATTGGCCGATCACGACGGCCCGTCGCGTCGCCACAAGGGAATCGCGGGCGCGGCCCGGGTTGCCGTGACCCCGTCCGCGACAAGGACGCCACCCACGAGGACGCCGACGACGACCACCTCGCTCCCCCGTCGCGGGAACGGTGTCCCGGTCACTCTGGTCTTCGGCGGCGACACGCATTTCGAAGGCGAACTGCGTTCGAACCTCGACGCGAACCCCACGGGAATGTTCGCACCCATCGCCGGCGTGATGGGGAGCGCCGACATCGCGATGGTGAATCTCGAGACCGCGATCGCGACCGGTGGCGCGCCGGACCGCAAGGCGTTCAACTTCCGCGCTCCGCCGCGCGCGTTCGAGGCGCTGCTCGCAGCCGGGATCGATGTCGTCACGATGGCCAACAATCACGGACGCGACTACGGGCCGGTCGGACTGGCCGAAACGCTCGCGGCCAAGTCGTGGACCCCGCTCATCGTGCTCGGCATCGGTGCGAATGCCGCCGAGGCGTACCGACCGTGGCGCACCGCGGTGCGCGGCGAACGCATCGCGATCTTCGCCGCGACGGATATCCTCGACGACTGGCTGATCGCGAGTTGGACCGCCACCGATACCCAGGCGGGACTCGCGTCCACGAAGGGCGCGAGCCTCGACCGGCTGCTTGCAGGGATCCGCGCCGCGCGTTCCGATGCCGACACGATCGTGGTGTATCTGCACTGGGGGGTCGAGGGAAGCTCCTGCCCGTCCACGCGCCAGCAGGAACTCGTGCAGGCACTGATCGACGCGGGTGCCGACGTCATCGTGGGCAGCCATACCCACCGGGTGATCACGGCGGGCCGGCACGGAACCGCATTCGTGGACTACGGCCTCGGCAACTTTGCGTTCTACAACGAGTCCGGTGCGGCCGGAGTCACGGGCGCGCTGCGGGTGACGGTGACGGTCCGTGACGTCGACGCGTACGAGTGGGTTCCTGCTCGGATCCGCGGTGGCATCCCTCGCTGGCTCGGCGGCGCCGCGGCCGCGGCGGATCGCGCTGCGTGCGCGGCACGTCAGTCGTGCGCAGGGCTCACTCCGTGACCGGCGCGCCGGCTATGCGTTCGCGCTGGGCGGGAAGGGAACTGTGGTGTCGTCCACGCCGTCATCACGCACCACCGCGCATGCGTTGAGCGCCATCGACACCAGGTGGTAGTTGCCGACGAGGAAGACGAAGTCCAAGATCTGCTCGTCGGAGAAGTGCGGGCGGAGATCGGCCCAGGTCGCATCGGAGATGGTCGTCCGGTCGTGGAGCTCGTCGGTGGCGCGGAGTGCCGCGGCCTCGGCCGACGACCATCCCGGAGCATTCGGACCTTCGGCCACTCGCGCGATGTCGACATCGGTCAGGCCCGCAGCCCGACCGACTACCACGTGCTGGCCCCATTCGTACGGAGCGTGACACCGCCACCCGACCCGGAGCACTACGAGTTCACGTGTGCGCGGATCGAGGGTGGATTTCGTGAGGGCGTACGTGGCGAACACGAGCCACTTGCGGAGCAGCGTGGGGTGATTCGCGATCGTTCCGAACACGTTCAGCACCTCGGCGTCGTCCCCGCGCAGGCGCGAAAGGCGACTCAGCAGTTCGTGAGTCTCGGGGTCGGCATCGGTCAGTGACACCGGAGGGATGCGAGGTTCCATCGGCGCAGCGTACGGTGACGCGATGTCGAACGTGGTGTATGACGAGTTCGGGTACTTCGCCGAGAACGCGGCGGAAGTCGGCCTCCCGTATTCCGAGCCGCCCACGGTGACGCGGATCGAGGTGGAAGTGGCACCCGGACAGCGGCTGAGCGCTCTGCGCTGGGGCACGGCTGCGCCCGAGTTCGTCTTCCTGCACGGTGGCGCGCAGAACTCGCACACCTGGGACACCGTGGCACTTGCACTGGGTCGACCGCTCCTGGCGATCGATCTCCCCGGACATGGCCATTCGGATTGGCGACCCGACCAGGCCTACTGGCCGGAGGAGAACGCGCGAGGGGTGGCCCACGTGGTGCGCCAGCTCGCGCCGGATGCCCGCGCCGTCATCGGAATGTCGTTGGGCGGTCTGAGCGCGCTGGCCCTCAGTCGTCAGGCACCCGAGTTGGTCCGGCGATTGATCCTCGTCGACGTCACGCCGGGCGTGACCCGTGACAAGGCGTCTGCCATCACGGCGTTCATCTCCGGTCCCGAGTCGTTCGCGAGCTTCGACGAGATCCTGGAACGCACGGTCTTGTTCAACCCGACCCGAAGCGAATCGTCGTTGCGCCGCGGGATCTTGCACAACGCGACGGAACGACCCGACGGCTCGTGGTCATGGCGCTACGACCGGTTCGTGCTCACGGAAGGAACCACCATTCCGGATTTCGGAAACCTCTGGGACGCGGTGAGCGCAGTCGACGTTCCGTTCATGCTGGTGCGCGGCGCGGACTCCCCTGTGGTTGACGACGACGACGTGAGTGAGCTGCGGCGGCGGTCGCCCGCAGTACGTGTCGAACTGGTCGCCGACGCCGGTCACAGCGTCCAGGGCGATCAACCGCTGGTCCTCGCCGAGCTCATCTCCGACTTCGTGGGCTGAGGGAATGGACGCGCGCATCACATCACATCCGGCCGAAGAGCGGTTCCGCAGCCGGAGTCTGTGGCTCGAGACGGTCCCGGACTCGCTGGCACCTCGCGCGGCGCTCGCAGCTTCGGTGCGGGCCGACGTCGTGATCGTCGGCGCCGGCCTCACGGGCCTCTGGACCGCGTATGAGCTGCTGTTGCGGGATCCGAGCCTCGAGGTCGTGATCGTGGAGGCCGAGATCGCGGGATTTGGCGCGTCGGGGCGCAACGGTGGATGGTGCTCGGCGCTCTTCGCCGGGAGTCGGGAGGCGACGGCCAAGGTGCACGGTCGCAGTGCGGCGGTCGCGTTGCAACGGGCGATGTTCGCGACCGTCGACGAAGTGGGTCGCGTGCTCGACGAAGAAGGGATCGACGCGCACTTCCACAAGGGCGGAACGCTGGAGCTCGCCACGCGGGCACCGCACGTCGAGCGGCTGAAG
>JANYLF010000003.1 GCA_025357995.1 Acidimicrobiia bacterium
CCGCGACCTCCAACCGCCCGCGGATCACGCCCGCGGCCACCCGGTCCGCGTCCGACGACACATCGAGCGCGTCGAGCGCGTGCAACGTGAGCCGGTCGTGATCCGCGCGCTCGGCGGCGGCCTCGGGGGAGTAGTCGGTCAGCTCGTGGTCGTGACCCCCGATGCCGTCGGTCGTGGCGGCGATGGGGTCGAGACGCGCGTACGTCTCCACGTACGCGTCGGAAAGCTCGTCGATCGGTCGCTTCACGTCGTTCCTCAGGTTTCGTTCCATCGTCCAGGCGCCAGCGACGCTACCGTCGGCCCCGTGGCGGCCCAGTTCATCTTCACCATGCGTAACTTGTCCCGGTTTCACCCACCGGATCGGCAAGTCCTCGAGAACATCAACCTGTCGTTCTACCCGGGCGCCAAGATCGGCGTCCTCGGTTCCAACGGCGCGGGAAAGTCGAGTCTGCTGCGGATCATGGCCGGCGAGGACGACGGCTTCAGCGGCGAGGCGCGCCTCACCCAAGGCTTCACCGTCGGCATGTTGCACCAGGAGCCGCAGCTCGACAACGCCAAGGATGTCCTCGGCAATGTGATGGACGGCGTCGGCGAGACCGCGAGCCTGCTGGAACGGTACGACGCCGTGCTGGCCGGTTGGGCCGATCCCGACGCCGACTACGACAAGCTCGGAACCCAACAAGCGCAACTCGAAAAAGAGATCGAGGCTGCGGGCGCGTGGGACCTCAAGCGCACCATCGACATTGCGATGGACGCGCTGCGTCTGCCGCCCGGCGAGGCCGCGGTCGATGTGCTGTCCGGCGGTGAGCGACGACGCGTGGCGTTGTGTCGCCTGTTGCTCGCGCGGCCGGATCTCCTGCTCCTCGACGAACCCACGAACCATCTCGACGCGGAATCGGTCGCGTGGTTGGAGCGCTTCCTCGGTGAGTACCACGGCACCGTCGTGGCGGTGACTCACGATCGGTACTTCCTCGACAACGTCGCCGGTTGGATTCTCGAGCTCGATCGCGGCAAGGGCATTCCTTGGGAAGGCAACTACTCGTCGTGGCTGGAGCAGAAGGAAGCACGGCTCGCGCAAGAGGAGAAGTCCGACAAAGCCCGCCAACGCACGCTCGCGCGTGAGCTCGAGTGGATTCGCCTCGCGCCGCGCGCTCGTCAAGCCAAGGGTAAAGCGCGCCTCAACGCGTACGAGGCCCTCGTCGCGGAAGCCGAGGGTGTGGCCGAGCGCGCTGAACAACTCGTCATCGCGATTCCGGCCGGGCCGCGTCTCGGCGACGTCGTGGTGGAAGCCGAACATCTCACCAAGGGCTTCGGCGACCGCCTGCTGATCGACGACTTGTCGTTCACCCTGCCGCGCGGTGGAATCGTCGGCGTCATCGGGCCGAACGGCGCCGGCAAGACCACGTTGTTCAAGATGATCATTGCCGCGAGCGAAAAAGCCGCGGCCGAACCCGTCGACGCACCGGACGGCGGCGCGTTGCGCGTCGGCCCCACGGTCAAGCTCGCCTACGTGGACCAGAGTCGCGATTCACTCGACGGGTCCAAGACCGTCTTCGAAGAGATCACCGGTGGTGCCGAACACATCGTCGTGGGCGGTCGCGAGATTCATTCCCGCGCGTACGTGGCCGGCTTCAACTTCAAGGGCTCGGACCAGCAACAGACCGTCGGCAAGCTGTCCGGAGGCGAGCGCAACCGGCTACATCTCGCCAAGGTGCTCACCCAGGGCGGCAACGTGCTGCTGCTCGACGAACCGACCAACGACCTCGACGTCGACACCATGCGCGCGCTCGAAGATGCGCTACTCGCGTTCGCGGGCTGCGCGGTGGTGATCAGCCACGATCGGTGGTTCCTCGATCGCATCGCGACCCACGTGCTCGCGTTCGAAGGTGATTCCGAGGTGCGGTGGTTCGAAGGCAACTTCTCCGACTACGAAGTCGAGCGCCACAAGCGCCTCGGCGCGGAGGCCGACCAGCCCCACCGCATCAAGTACAAGCCGCTAGTCAGGTGACCACCATCGAACTGGTTCCGGACAAGGTGGTGGCGGGTGGCGAAGCGCTCGCGCGGGATGCCGACGGGCGGGTTGTCCTCATCGAAGGCGCGATCCCCGGCGAGCGGGTGAAGGTCGAGATTCACAACGCGAAGAAGAAGTTCGCGCGCGGTCGGATTCTCGAGGTGCTCGAACCGTCGCCGGACCGCGTGGCCCCGCCGTGTGTGCACGTGGCGGAGGGGTGCGGCGGATGCGAATGGCAGCACATCGCCCCGGACGCGCAACGCGGCCTGCGACGCGACATCGTGGTCGACGCGCTGACGCGCCTCGGCAAAATCGACGACGCGGAGACGCTCGTCGCCGCGCCGGTTGCACTGCCCGATGAGAACTTCCGGACATCGGTCCGCGTGTTGATGGTGAAGGGTCGCCCGGCGTTTCGGCGCGCGTATTCACACGATCCCGTCCTCGTCGACTCGTGCCTCGTCGCCCACCCGCTCATCGAGTCGTTGATTGCCGACGCCAAATTCGACGCGGTGAAGGAAGCCGAGATCCGCTGCGGCTCGCGTACCGGCGAGCGCCTCGTGATCGCGTTCCCCACGACGCGCTATCTGATCTTGCCCGACGACGTGGTCACGATCGGGGCCGACGACCTCGAAGCGGGCCGGACCGCAATGTTCGCGGAGGAGGCTGCCGGTCGGCGGTGGCGGATCTCGGCCACGTCGTTCTTCCAGACTCGGGTCGACGGTGCCGACGCGCTCGCCGCCCTCGTGAAGGCCGCGGTTCCCGACACCGCTACCACGGTGGTGGATCTCTATGCGGGCGTCGGACTCTTCGCCGGTACCGTTGCGACCGCCACCCGGGCCGTGCACGCGGTGGAGGGCAATCCCGCCGCGGTGAGAGACGCCCGGCACAATCTCGCGGCCGACAACGTGAAGGTGGAGCGCGCCGACATCGGCCAATGGGACGCGGTCCCGGCCGACGTGGTGATCGCCGATCCGAGTCGCGCCGGCCTCGGCGCGGAGGTGGTCGGTGCGATCGCGGCGACGAACGCGGCGCGGGTGATTCTGGTGGCATGTGACGCGGCGGCGCTGGGCCGTGACGTGAAGCTCCTGACCGACGAGGGGTACCGCCTCACGAGCGCCACACCGGTCGATCTGTTCCCGCACACGAGCCACGTCGAGGTGGTCGCGGTACTCGATCGGTAGGTGCCGCAGCGGTCGCGCTACGGTCCGCGACAGATCAAACGGAGCGAACGCAGCCGTGGAGGGAACGATGGAGCCGACCGAGAGCCAGCGCGTCGAGACCGACAGCATGGGCCCGATCCTCGTGGCGCGCGACCGCTACTGGGGCGCGCAGACCGAGCGGTCGCTGCACCATTTCTCGGTGGCCAACGACCACATGCCGACGGCGGTGATTCGCGCCATGGCGGTCCTCAAGAAGGCCGCAGCCCTTGTGAACCGGGATCTCGGGAAGCTGCCCGAGGAGACCTGCGCGGGGATCGTGGTGGCGGCCGACGAAGTCATCGCCGGAAGCCTCGCGGAGCACTTTCCACTATACGTGTGGCAGACCGGTTCCGGTACGCAGACGAACATGAACGTGAACGAGGTGATCTCCAACCGCGCCATCGAACTCGCGGGCGGCGAGATGGGTTCCAAGTCGCCGGTGCATCCCAACGACCATGTGAACATGTCGCAGTCGTCGAACGACACGTTCCCCACCGCGATGAACATCGCCGCGGTCGAAGAAGTCGTGCAACGCTTGGTGCCCTCGGTACGTGAGTTGCGCGACGCGCTCGATCGTCGGGCCCGGGAGTTCGCCGACATCGTCAAGATCGGTCGTACCCACCTGCAAGATGCCGTGCCGCTCACCTTGGGTCAGGAGTTCTCGGGATACGTCGCCCAGCTCGACGCCGACCTGGTTCGGATCGATCAAGCCGTCGGTGGGCTCTACGACCTCGCCATCGGCGGGACGGCGGTCGGCACCGGGATCAATACGCACCCCGAGTTCGCCGAGCGCGCCGCGACGAAGATCGCGGAGCTCACCGGGCTGGCATTCCGGTCCGCGCCCAACAAGTTCGCCGCGCTCGCGTCGCACGACGACGTGGTGTTCGCGCACGGCGCGATCAAGACGCTGGCGGTGAGCCTCATGAAGATCGCCAACGACGTGCGGTGGCTCGGTTCCGGACCGCGGGCAGGTCTCGGCGAGTTGCTGCTGCCCGAGAACGAGCCCGGTTCCTCGATCATGCCGGGCAAGGTCAATCCCACCCAGTCCGAGGCGCTCACCATGTGCTGCATCCAGGTGTTCGCCGCCGACACCGCCGTCGGGGTGGCCGGATCGCAGGGCAACTTCGAGCTCAACGTGTTCAAGCCCGTCATGATCTTCAACTTCCTGCACTCCGTCGATCTGTTGACCGACGCGTGCCGCAACTTCCGCGAGTTCTGTGTCGACGGGCTCGAGCCGAACCTCCCGCGGATCCAGCAGTACGTGGCCGAGTCGCTCATGGTCGTGACCGCCCTCAACCCGGTCATCGGGTACGACAAGGCAGGCGCAATCGCGAAGAAGGCCCATCACGAGGGCACGACCTTGCGGGAAGCGGCGCTGGCGCTCGGATACATCTCGGCGGAGGACTTCGACCGGGTGGTGCGGCCCGAAGAGATGATCTCGCCTCACTGACGCGTCCCTGTCCGACGCGACAGAATCTCGGAATGGACTTCGCGGGCAAGCACGTCATCGTCACGGGTGGGTCGCAGGGCATCGGCCTCGAGACCACACGGCTGCTCGCGCAACGCGGCGCCAAAGTGTCGATCGTCGCGCGCACCGAGGCGCGCCTGCGCCAGGCTGCAGCCGACATCGGTCATGACGTCGCGTGGGCAAGTGCCGACGTGACGGACCCGTCCGCGGTCGATGCCGCGTTCGCGGCGCTCACCGATCGCAATGGGCCGTGTGAGCTCCTGATCAGCTGCGCCGGCATCGCGCATCCCGGCTACTTCGACGAGCTCGATCTCGACGTGTTCCGCGCGCAGATGGATCTGATCTACTTCGGCACGCTGCACGCGATTCGTGCGGTACTGCCCGACATGTTGGAGCGGGGCAGTGGTGGGCTCGTCGGTGTGTCATCGGGCGCGGCGCTCATTGGCGTGTTCGGCTACGGCGCCTACGCGCCCGCGAAGTTCGCGGTGCGCGGCCTGATGGAGACGTTGCGGGCCGAGTACGGCCATCGCGGGCTGTACATCGCGTGCGCATTTCCAGGCGACACGCTCACGCCGGGCTTCGAAAACGAGAACCGGTTGAAGCCGCCCGA
>JANYLF010000033.1 GCA_025357995.1 Acidimicrobiia bacterium
TGACCGACCCGCTCCCGATCGTCACCGACGGCCGCGCCGGCCGAGCCGCGTTCACGTACGACGGCGAACTCACCGTCGGCATCGACGCCGGCGCCAAGACTGCGCTCGCGGAACTCGCCAACGCGCTCGCGACCGAGCACATCTCGCTCGTGCTCGAGGCCGGCGATCTGCTGATCATCGACAACCACCGTGCGGTACACGGACGCTCGCCATTCCGCGCTCAGTTCGACGGCACCGATCGCTGGCTTCAACGTACGTTCGTCATCGAGTCACTCGACGGCATCGAAGATCGACGCGACCACATCATCACCACCGAGTTCACCGCCACCCGGCCTCACTGACCCGAGGTCTGGCCGCGGAGACAATTCGCCGGTAATGTCACGATCGGGAACGGGGCTGACGATCGGACTGGCGTGGGCAGAGGATTCGCCGTGCAGAGGATCACTCGGGCGCTGGCCATCGGCGCGCTGGCCGGGATATCGCTCGCGCCGCTGAGCGCGGCGGGCGCGGTCACGCCTCCCGCCACCGCGCCGAGCTCCCAGCAAGCGACCACCTCGACTCCGACGCCGACGCCCGCGTCCGGCACGCGCGCCGCCTGGGACGCCGCGTTGAAGGCCGCTCCGCGCGCGCCGGCCGCACCCGGGTCCACGGGCTCGTCGGGACCCGCCGACGCCACCCCGTCGGGCCCCGCCGATACGCCCTCGATCACGGTGACGCCGGCCGACAATCTGGTGCGCGGCCAGACGGTCTCGGTGACCGGCACCGGCCTCGGGACCAGCCAGGTCGTACTCGTGGAGTGCCCGGCCGGCGTGAGTCCGGCGGTCAACTGCGATCTCAACACCACGCGCATCACGACCCCTGACGCATCTCGTGCGATCACCGTCGGCTTCACCGTCCATCGGGTCATCCAAGGTGACGGCCAACGCGTCGACTGTGCAACGGCCCCCGACGCCTGCGACCTGGTCGTCGCCACGTTCAGCACCACGGTGCTCGCTCGCCACGCGCTCGCGTTCGACCCCACGGCCCCGCTCGCGCAACCCCAGATCGTCATCACTCCGTTGACCGGTCTGCTCGCAGGCCAAAGCGTCACAGTGGGCGGGACCGGATTCGTTCCCGGTGACACGGTGCTCGTACGTGAATGCGCGGCCGGCAGTCCTCAGTGCTCGGGTTCGACAGCCTTCGCGACCCCTGATTCCGGTGGCACGTTCTCGACTCCGTTGACGGTGAGTCTTCGGGTCAACGACGGTTCCGGCACCGCGACCCACTGCCTCGCGGTCGATTGCATCGTGCGGGCCACCGGCGTCTCCGACCTCGAATACGTGGCCGACGCGCCGATCGCTTTCGATCCGAATCAGCCGCTTCCACCACTCCCCGCCGTCACGGTCACGCCGTCTACGGGCCTGCTCCACAACCAATCGGTCACAATCGGCGGAACCGGCTTCGACGCCGGCAGTTTCGTGGAGATCTATGAATGTTCATCCACGACCGACCCCTTCTGCGGAGAATTCCTCGCTAGCGCGCAAACCGACACGACGGGCGCGTTCACCATCACCGCCACCGTGACGCGGCTCGTCTCGACCTCCGGGCCCGGCGGCTCGAGCGTGGTCGACTGCGCCATCGCGGCGTGCACCGTCAACGCCACCGGCTTCTCGAACCTCGACTCGTTCGAACTCACCGCGAACACACCGATCTCCTTCGACGGCTCCGTGCCACCGCCGGCGCTGCCAGTGGTGACTGTCACACCGTCGACGAACCTCCCCTACCGCGCCCAGGTCGCGGTGCACGGCACCGGGTTCCTGTCCGGCGAATTCGTCTTCGCCAGCTTCTGCGCGGAAACGGCGCAGAGCGGCGGGTGTGACTTCTCCTCCTCCGGTCAGGGCCAGGCCGACGCGTCCGGAGTGTTCGACTTCACCCTCAACGTGAAGCGCCGCGTGTTTACGGGCGACGTGAACCCCGTCGACTGCATCGACGTCGGCACCACATGTTCGGTGAACGTCCAAGGTCAACGCCAGTACGAGAGCGCGCAGGTCGCCGTCACGTTCGATCCGAACGCGCCCATCCCGCCCCCACCGTCGGTCACCATCACGCCCGATCACGATCTCGGGTACCGCCAAACGGTGGCGATCGCCGGCTCCGGCTTCACTCCCGGCACCATCTCCGTGCAACAGTGCGGTCAGTTCTCCTTCGGCGGTGGCGGGTCGTCCGAGATCTGTCCCCTGTTCACGCAAGTTCAAGCCGATGCGAACGGTGCGATCTCCGGGACAGCCGAAGTCCGGCGGGTCCTCACCGAAGGACCGGGCGCGTCCATCGACTGCGCGACCAGCGCGCAGCCCTGCGTACTGCGCGTTGGATCGGGAGATCCGGACGAGACGGCCACTGTTGCGCTCGCATTCGATCCGAACTCGCAACCGCCGCCGCCGCCTACGGTCACCGTCTCGCCGGCGACCCACCTGCTCGACGGCCAGAACGTGACGGTCAGTGGCACGGGCTTCACCCCCGGCGCGCTCCTCGGCATGGCGCCGTGCGATGGCGCCGTGACCGAGATCGCCGATGCTTGCGACATCGGCCGCGCCAGCGTGGTCACCGCCGATGCCGCCGGCGCGTTCTCCACGACGCGCACCGCGGCTGGATTGATCGGAACCGCACAAGGACCCGTCGACTGCACGGCGGCGCCCGACACGTGTTCGATCGCGGTTGCGAACGCCGCCGATCTCACCGAGTTCGCGCGCACATCGTTGAGCTTCGACACGCCGGGGCTCAGCGTGCATTCGGTGACCGTGACCGAGGGAACCGGCACCAACACCGAGGCACCGGTCATGGTGGAACTCTCACAGCCGTCGTTGACGCCGATCACCGTGGAGTGGCAGGCGATTCCCGGCACCGCGGGCGTCGACGACTACATGGAGACGCGCGGTCGGGTCACCATCCCGGCCGGGGCGACGGAGGCGATGATTCATCTCGAGATCGTCGGCGACGCTATCGACGAGCCCACCGAGCGCTTCACCGTGCTGCTCACGAGCGCGCCCGGTACCCACATCGTCAATGGAACGGCAACCGTGACGATCCGTGACGACGACCACGCGCCGCGTGCGGTACTCGCGGACGCTCGGGTCGGCGAAGGCGACGGCGTGGTCCAGGTTCCGGTGATGCTCACCGCGCCGAGTGGACGGGACGTCACCATCGAGTATCGGACGCACCGCGGTACCGCGCGAACGGGATCAGACTTCGTACGGGGCCGCGGGTCGATCACCATCCCGGCCGGTCAGATCCTCGGCATGATCCAGATCGGGATCGTCGACGACACCAAGCACGAGCGCACCGAACGCTTCACGGTGAAGGTCGATCGGGCGGGCGGCGTCGGTGTCGCCCGAGATACGGCCACGGTCACGATCGTCGACAACGACTGACCCCGACGACCGACGACCGACGTCGGCCCGCACGCGCGGGGCCGAGTCGAACGTCGTTACATGTGCATACCCGTGGTCCAACACGGATCGTCCGGCGCGGCGGGACCACTCGGGAACAGGCACGGATGGTGGCCGACGAAAACGTCGGGCACATGCAGGTAACCCGGAACGACCCAAACGTGCAGGAGCCAGTAGTTGCCCAGGTAGACCGTGCTCCCCGCGACCCCGGGCGGACACTTGCCGTCGAAGATGATGAGGCCGGTCGAGTTGGAAAGACACAAGTACTCGTGGCGATGCCACCAGTCGTTGTCGCCGGGGAAGCCGGCCGGCGGTCCGTCGGAACCGTTGTTCACGTACCAACTCATCCCGACCAACTTGGCGTCGGGACCGTTGCCGCCGTACTGCAGGAAGTTCGGCCGGATCGGGTCGAACGCGCCCTGCAACGGGTTGCCCAACGCGTGGTGGGTACCCATCCCGGCCGCGTAGGGGGCCGACGCCTTCCAGCCGGCGGCTTCGGCTTGACTCCGCGTGGGCCATTGCATCGCGAACGCGAGCGCTTGGTCGAAGTATCCGGAGTTCGTGATGCAATCGTCCCAGCTGAGGTCGCCTTTGTGGATCCCGTGGTCGATGTACCACTGGGCGCCCGGCTCGTCGGGCATCAGCTCCGAGTGACACCACCAGGGGCGCATATCAGGATTGGTCCGCTGCATCTCCAATGCCATCGGCTTGAAGCACGCCGTGAGCAAGAGTGCGACCCCGGCGAGAAGTGCGACCCGACGACCGACCGTGACGGATCTGCGAAGCGAGTGCCCCATGCGCCAAACCCCCTGCGAGATTGGGCGGAACTTACCACCGACGCCGGTTTCGGCCAAAGGTCTCGCACCTTCTCCCCACCGCTCGCATCTACTGCTCGTAGCTCCCGTACCTGATGGGTATCCGGAACCGGGAGACCTCGGGGTGGCGCTGCGACGCGGCCCCACGGGCCCGGTTGCCCATACCGGCGATCATCTCGCCGAGTGCGTGGGCGTGGCTGGGGCTCGCCAGATGGCGAATCTCGGGACCGAACTCCACGATGCTGGGTTCTTCGCGGTTGCCGTAGTCGCCGAAGATGGGATAGATCGCCGCCCCGGCTCGGGCCGCGAGGTAAAGGTCCTCCCGCGTGCCCGCCGCGAACGGCTCCATCACCACGAATCCGTGCGCGTCCTTCGCGTCACGCGAACCGCTCCCGGCTTCGATGACGATGTGTCCGTGGTTAGAGGTCATGAGATTCATGAACTCTGATCGGGTCCGCGCGTTTTGACGCTTGCGAAATGCTCGGACGCGTCGGTTGAGGTCCTCGTCGGTGATATCACCCTCGTTGACTGCCTCCCCGCCACTCACCGGGAACGTCTTCAGAACGCTCGCGACCTTGCGCAGGATGTCGTCGATCACGTTCAGCCCCATGACCTCGAGGTAGCCGAGCAACCGCCCGATCATGAGCGTCGTGCGCGTATCGAGGCGATCGAAGCCGCGCAGCTGCGCCGCGCGCGTGAGGTACCCGACGTTGAAGCCCACATCCTGAAACTCCAAATGTGAGCCCACGAAGATGAACGACTGTCCGTCTGCGAGTCGTTCGAAGAACTTCTCGCGGTTGGTGAACTCGACGAAGGCGTCGACGTTCGGCGTCGAGAACTCTCCGTGCAGAATCTCAAGCAGGCCGAGCGCGGTCTCGGTCTCCGCGGCCGACATCGGCGACGAGGCCAGGAACGCCTGATCGTGATTGATGGCATCTATCCGCGGGGTGGCGGCGATCGCCGCGCGCGAAATCGGGTTGAAGATGCTCTCGAACTCCACACCGCCGACCCGCTTCGCCGACTCTTGCAAGACGTGGTCGAGTTGGCGATGGACGCCGAACATTTCGTGCAGCTGTCCCGCCGCGGCGTGGAGCAATCCACCGTCGGGCCGTGGCGGGCCGTGGAACGGGGCGATCTCGTCGTCGGTCATACAAGATTCTCGCGTGCCGTGCCCCACGGCGCGGGGGATCGATCCACGTTCCTGTCGGCGCATCGGCACCTCAGGTTCGGTTCAGAGGGACCCGTACCGCAGCCCTCAGTCAGGTCGGTCGGATGTCTTCGGTCGCGAACGACCGTGGGAGGAGGGCGCCGTCGGAGTTGCGGCGCACGTGGCAACGGTCGTCTCGCCACCGCTCAACGTGAAAGCCCGGAGACCAGCAATTCAGGGAGTTGCGGACCAGGACCGAAGTTCCCGGTCGCAAGGCGCGCGCCGGTGGCGGCGACAGGCGGGACAGGCTGGCTTCCATGAGGTGTCTCTCTCGGCCGTCGGTGAGGCATGGGTTGGCCCGGAGCCACGTCCCGTCGCCGGCATCCGTTCAGAGGCCAAACACGCGAACGCACAAGACTCCGCGGCAGAGTTCCCACCTGTATCGACATCGGGCACTCTCAGATTGAGAGGAATCTCGACGAGCACGCGGTCGAGCAGACGCCTGACCGCATGAAGGCATGAGGCAACGCAATGAGACTTTCCAACCGTGAGCACGAATCCCAGTCCTGGCGTATCCGCGACATCGCGCCCGACTTCACGTTCGAAGATGTGTGGGCGCTCCCCGCGTGCGGCGGCGGTGTTGCGCAGATCTTCTGGGAGTCGGACGCTCAACGAGGTTTCGGCGTTGCC
>JANYLF010000035.1 GCA_025357995.1 Acidimicrobiia bacterium
AGGCTCGACTGAGCCGCCTTGTCTTGCGCACGGGTCTTGGCACCGAGGAACGTCGGGATGGCAATGGCGATCAAGATGGCAATGATCAACACCACAACCATGAGCTCGATGAGCGTGAAACCACGCTCGTCCTCACGCCGCGCCCGCAGGTTTGCCAGCATCTGGCTCATTTGATGAATCTCCTGTTGGGTTGGATTGGGTTGGTGCGGCGGGCTCGGGGGTCGGAGGATTCCGCCTTTGATCTCGTCGCATCAGGGATTACGGCACCGTCGGAGGGGTGCTTGAGTCCGAAATGCACAGATGGGCCGGTTGTCCCATGTCGGGAGGCGCGCCAGATGCCCAATCCCGTACATTCGGTGTCCGTGTGGCAGCGGCTCCTGGACCTCACGATCCTCGTCGGGGAGTGGATCCTGGACCGACTCGACGGGGTGGTCGCCCGGGCTTCACTCGTGGGTGATCCGGCGTTGTTCGATCCGGCCGAGTTCGGGTGGACGCGTGCGCTCGAGGCGGAGTGGGCCACCATCCGGCGCGAGCTCGACACCGTGCTCGAACGCCGCGACGCACTCCCCAACTTCCAGGACATCTCGACCGATCAGGCCACGATCACCGACGACGACCGATGGAAGACCTATTTCCTCTACGGCTTCGGGTTCCGCGCCGAGTCGAACTGCAACCAGTGTCCGGACACCGCGCGGCTCGTGGCCGCGGTGCCGGGGATGCAGACCGCGATGTTCTCGATCTTGGCGCCCGGCAAATACATCCCGGATCACTGCGGACCCTACAAGGGGGTGCTCCGATACCACCTCGCGTTGAAGGTGCCGCGGGATGCCGCTCGGTGCTGGATCCGCGTCGGGAACGTCGAGGCCACGTGGACCGAGGGCGAGAGCCTGATGTTCGACGACACGTACGAGCATGAAGTCTGGAACGACACCGACGAGGAGCGCGTCGTGCTCTTCCTCGACGTCATCCGTCCGCTGCGCTTCCCGATGGATGTAGTCAATCGCGTAGTGCTGCGCGCGATTGCGGCGTCACCGTTCGTGCGAGACGCGAGGCGCCGGCACCGCGCGTGGGAGCTGAACTTCAATCGGCCGGCGTTCGCTCGGCCGCCGTTCAATCAGCAGCCGGTGCCATCCGCTCGGCTCGTTCGGCCTGCCATCGCTCACGGGCCTGGGCCCGACGCAGCTTCCCGCTCGTCGTCCGCGGAATGAATCCGGCCGGCACCAGCTCCATGATGTCGACGGGGAGTCCGGCATCCGTCAACCGCGCGCGGCTCGCCAAGATGGCTTCTCCGGCGCGGCTCGTCCACCGCGACTCCGCGAGCACCACCACGCGCTCCCCCGCGTCGGAGACGTCGGCGAAGGCCACGACACGGTCCGGGAGCAGTCCCTCCACTCCGGCGAGCGCGAGTTCGAAGTCCGATGCCGGGAGGCGAATCCCTCCCCGATTGATCATCTCCTTCTGACGCCCCACGATGACCACTTCACCGTCGACCAGCGCCGCGGCATCACCGGTGTGCAGCGTAAATTCGATCAGGACCGCCGCGGTTGCACCGGGGTCGTCGAGATATCCGTCCATCAGGGCCGGACTGCGCACCAAGAGCTCGTCGGCCGCGCTCAGCGCGACCTCCACGCCCGGGAGTGGAACCCCGCACGACACGAGGTGATGGCGACCCACGGGCACGACTCGATACGGCGCACCGCCGACGTTTGCAGAGACCGCAAGGGTTGCCTCGGCCAAACCGTACGTCGGGCTGATCACCCCGCTTCCGAGACCGGAGGGAGTGAAGGCCTTCGCGAAGTTGTCGAGGACCTCGGCTCGGATCTGTTCAGCACCGATCAACAAATGACGCACGCGACCCAGGTCGACCGCACTCGGGCGGCGCGTGTGGCGGCGAGTGACGAGCTGCAGCGCGAACGGCGGCGCGATCGCGATCGTCACGTCGAGTTCGTCGACGAGCTGGAGCCAACGACCCGGACTCCGCAGAAAACTCTCCGTGGGCCAGTGGTAGAGCATCGCGCCTTGCGCGATCGCGTTGATCAAGGTGCCGATGAGTCCCATGTCGTGGAACAACGGCAGCCACGACAAGCCGATGTCGTCCGGCCCCAACGCCCAGTGTTCGCCGATGGCCGCAAGATTCGCGAGCACCGCGTGGTGGCTCACGATCACGCCCTTCGGGTCTCCGGTCGTTCCCGACGACGGCTGGATGAACGCACTCGGCGCCGGCTCCGCGAACGGCGCGGCGTTCCCAGAACTGCCGTCGACGATGAGGACCGGAGTGGGTGCGAGCGCGGGGGCGAGCTCCACCGCACCGACGGAATCGGTGAGGACCACGTCGAGCCGGAACCGCTTGATGCGATCGCGCAACACGGCGCGCCACGACTCCGAGCCGACTCGCCCGGCCACGCCGAGCGGCACGGGCACCGCACCGACCGCGTGCGCGCCGAAGAACGCCTCGCAGAACGTGGCGCGATCGTCGGTGAGGATCCCCACATGGCGATCACGCGCCACGCCCGCGCGGGCGAGTGCGCCGCCGACGCGACCCGCGCGGTCCACGAGGTCCCGGTAAGTCCAGTTGGCGCCGCTATCGACGAATCGGAACACATCGTGGTCGCCGCGCTCATCCGCACGTACGTGGATCAGCTCGGTGAGCGACTCGAGCGTCATTGCGGGCCCTCCACCAGCTCGGCCGCGAGCGCGACGATCAATCCGCCGACCGTCGTGACCTCCGCCAGCGCCTCCTCGCGAAACGCCACGTCGAGCTGATCCTCGGCGTCGTAGACCATCTCCATTACCTCGAGCGACGACAACCCGAGGGTGGCGAGCTCGAGATCGTCCGTGACGAGCGCCGCGTCGACCCCGAGCACCACCGCCAACCTCGGCACCAAGATGGACCTCACCTGCCACTCCCGCTCTTGCGACTGCGTCGCAGGCCGCTCGGGCCCCGCTCCGCCGCGACTAACGGACCGAGACCGATCTGCGGCGTCGCTTACGTCTTTGCCTGCGTCACTCATCGGGGCACGAGTTTCGTGAACGTGTCGATGCAGTGGTCGATGTCGGCGTCGGTGTGTTGCGCGGTGGTACTCAGTCGCAAGATGGCGTCGCCGCGTGGGACCGCGGGGTACACGCCCACATTCACGTAGATACCGGCGTCCATGAGTGACCGCCAGGCCAGCGTCGCGGCCCATTCGTCCTGCACGCGCACGCCGACGATCGCGGCCTCGCCGCCCGTCACCGGATACCCGGCCGCGCGAAGCCCGTCGGCGAGACGCACGGCCGTGGACCGCGCGCGCGTCGCGCGCCACGGTTCCGCGATTGCGATGCGGATCGCGGCCAACGTCGCGGCCACCGCCGCCGGGACCGCCGACGCGGTGAACACGAATGGGCGCGCGTGCACGCGAAGGAACTCGATCACATCGCGATCGCCGGCGATCACGCCGCCGCACGAAGCGAGCGACTTGCTGAACGTGCCCATAACGAGATCCGGCGGCAGCTCGCACGCGGCCGCAACCCCCGCGCCGTGCGGTCCGAGCACTCCGAGCGAATGCGCCTCGTCGATCAGCGTGCGCGCGCCGGCCGCCCGCGTGATCTCGAGGAGCCGATCGAGATCGACCGCGTCGCCTTCCATGGAAAAGACCGAATCCCAGACCACGAGCGCGGGCGCATCGAGGCGTCCAAGCTTCGCCGCGAGCTGGTCGAGATCGTTATGGCGCACCGTCACGACCCGCGCCCCCGACAACTTCGCGCCGTCTTCGATCGACGCGTGATTGCGGGCGTCGCCCACGATCACGTCGTCAGGTCCACACAGTGTCGCGAGCGTGGCCAGGTTCGCCAGGTAGCCGGCGGTGAAGACGAGCGCGGCTTCCCGTCGCATCCATGCGGCCAGCTCCGCCTCAAGTTCCAAGTGAAGCTCGAGGGTCCCGTTCATCAATCGCGACCCGGTACATCCGCTGCCGTACCGCGCCACCGCGTCCCGGGCCGACTCGATGACCCGGTCGTCGTCGGCGAGACCGAGGTAGTTGTTGGATCCGAACATGAGGCGCGGTCGACCGTCGACGATCACCTCTCGCCCGAGCGCGGAACCCACGGGCACGAAGTACGGGAACACATCGGCGCGCCGACCCATATCGACGTCGGCCCGGCGCGCGTCGGCCCGGACTTTCCAGAACACGTCCCGCGCCGCGAGGTCCGCGACCGTGGCTCTTTCGCTGCCGATCACGAGACGGCTCGGTGGCGGAGGCGGGCGCGGCGCACCGACGTGCGGAGGGCGACCTGCGAACCTTCCAGCTCCGTCGGTGCCCCAAACGGCAAGAGGTTCTCGAGAATGATGCGCGTGACGCCGGCGGCCACGTATTCGTCGATCGCCTGGTCGAGCGAGTCCGGGGAGCCCGCGACGACGCCGTCACCGAGCGCTTCGACCCCGAATGTGCGGAGGAGTGGCGCGGCCAACGCATCACGCACCACGCCCGGATCGGCGTGCACGACCACCGGAACGTGGACACCGACGGTCTCCGTGACGCCCGCGTCTGTCGCCAGCTTGGCCGTCGCCGTCGGACTCTGCGCGACCGCGATCCAGCCCCAGCCGAGTCGAGCCGCGACATCCGGCGCGCCCGCGTAGCGCGCCAACTCGATATCGAGCGCGTCGCGGAGTTCCGCCGCGAGCGCAGTCAGTTCGTCGTCGGTGCCGGCACACGCCACCGTGAAGCGGCCGGGCGCGACATCGGCCAACGACGCGACGGTGCGTGCCGCACGCGCGGCATTCCCGCCGGGGTTCCAACCGAGCAGGCCGACCCGCAACCGCCGCGCCACGAGCGCGGCGACCACGGCGGTGACTGTCGGATCGCCAAGGTCGGTCGGATCCGGCACCACCCGCGCCATCGGACCGCCGCCGGCCTGCCATGCATCCGCCGGGAGTTCCACACCGAGCGTGTCGGCGTACCAGATCGCGTGCGCGCCTTCGGCTTCCGCCGCGAGCGCCGCTCCGACCGCAATCGGCGAGGCCCGGAACGGCGGCCCGGATATCCCGATCTCCACCATGAGTCCCTGCAATGTATAGGGACCCGGCCTCGGACCGGCTGATATCGGACGGAACAGTCCCGTCGGGCGCCTCAGGCCCCGAGGGGCACGGGCTGGGTGATGCAATGGATGTTGCCGCCGCCCAGCAAGATCTCCCGGGCCGGAATCCCTACGACCTCGCGGTTCGGGAAGAGGTCGGCGAGCACCCCGAGCGCGGTTTCGTCGTGCACGGGGTCGAGCAGCGGGAACAGGATCCGGTCGTTCGCGGGATAGAAGTTCACGTACGACGCGGCCAGGCGTTCCCCGGCGACGCGTGGCACCGTGCCCGTACGGGCCACCACGCCCTCCGCCTCCGCGGCCGTGATCGTGAGCGGCCCGGGTTGGCGGACGACGTGGACGTCGAAGCCGCGACCGCGCGCGTCGGTCGCCGCGTCGAGCCGGCGGCGAGCGTCCAGTGATCGTTCGTGCTGCGGATCGGAGCGGTCGTCGGTCCAGGTGAGCGCGATCACCCCGGGGCGGACGAAGCAGCAGAGGTTGTCGACATGACCGTCCGTCTCGTCGTTCACGACACCAAGGCCGAGCCAGACGATGGCATCGCAGCCGGTATACGCGCGGAGACCCGCTTCGATCTCGGCGCGGGACATCGTCGGGTTGCGGTTCGAGTTGAG
>JANYLF010000084.1 GCA_025357995.1 Acidimicrobiia bacterium
GACTGCGGGTGACGACCCAACCGCACCACCCGTCGCCGCCGACCACAACGGCACACACGACGCCGGAGTCCCCGAACAACCCGACGCGCCTGCCGCATCGAACGCGTACAGCTTCCCGTCGTTCGAACCCACGTACACCGATCCGCTCATCACCGCGGGTGACGACCCAACCGCACCACCCGTCGCGCCGGTCCGCACCTCGGCGAGTGCCGCCACGTTCGACGGACCGATCGTGAACTCGAGCGGTTGGTTCCCGCTATGCCCGGGGTCCGACCGAAACTGTCCCCAACACCCGGTAAGACAGAAGGCGAGTACCAGCGCCAATACTCTCCGACTCGTCACTCCGCCCCTCAGAATTCAGACTCGAGAGAACCTCCTTCGAACGTAGCGAGCCGACAGCTGAAGCGCGCGGATGCTCGTGATCGAAAATCGAGATGGCTGAGGTGCGCGGCCGCGCTCAGGCAGGGAGCGTTTCGAAGCGGCCAAGGCCGTAGTCGCCGGCGATGGTGGTGCGGTGCATGCAGCGTCCGTAGTCGGGCGACATCCCGGACACCGCGTGCAGGACCCGCCAGTTGTCCCAGATAAGCATGTCGGTCGGCTGCCACTGGTGGAAGTAGCTGAGACCCTTGGCCGCGGCGAAGATCTCGTCGCACACCGCCGAGAGGAGCGCGTCACCATCCGCGTCCTCTCGCCCCGCGAGGCCTTTCGCCATCCACGGCGATACGTGGAGGACCTTCTCACCCGAACGGCGGGTCCACACCGCCGGATGCAGCGCGCGCGGTCGGCCGGCGAACTCGATCATGACGGCGTCAGCGTCGCGGGACGTCTCCACCTCGACGAAATCGGCGGGCCGACCGAAGCGGAGGTTGTCGAGGATCACGTCCATCGCGTAGATGACCGTCTCACCCTTGATCCGGTCGCGTAGCTCCGGTGAGATCGCATCGTAGAGCGCGATGCCGTCGACGAAACCAGTGAGCCCACCCTCCGGCGCGACCTCGACCGCGCGCAGCACACCGGCGCGGTTGAGCTCGTCGTTGTAGCAGTGGTCGAAGTGCCACGGTAGCCACTGCGCGAGCACCTGCCCGTTCAGCTCGACCCGTCCCGGCTGGTTCGCCTCGTGACGGATCTCGATCACGCCGAGTTCGCCTCCGGCGCGCGGCGTCGCCTGGCTCGGGTGGTCCTTGAGCGGTCCGATGGCGGTGCTGAGCGCGACCTGCATCTGCGGCGTCGGTTCGATGTCTTCGAAGATGAGCAACCCGTGCTGCTCGAAGAGGTATTTGATCTCCGAGCGAAGGCCGCCATCGGCCAAGCCATCGCGCGTAACACCGCCGACGCGAGCACCGAAGGTGAGATCGTCTCGGACCGGTCGTACCGTCAACCTGGTCATGGTGGGTTCCTTTCGTGCGCGGTGGGTGCCGTCATCGCGACCCGCCGTCGATCGTACGGTCCGCCCACTCGACGAGCTGCGGGACGAGCAACGGCCAGCGGACGAACAACGATCCGGCCTGCTCGATCTCGGCCCGGCGTTCGTTCCACTCGTCGTCGCCCCACGGCGGCTCGACCAACTCCGCGCCCGGTAAGCCCGCGCCGAGCGCCTCGGAGGTCGCGCGGGTGTGCGACATGTCCGACGCGCCGCTGCGGAACACCAGGATCGGAACCGCGAGGCGCGCGACGTCGGCGTCGTCGAGTCCAGGAACGAGCGAATCGTCGCACGGGCAGTAAGCAAGCGCCCAGCGGTCCATGACGTCGAGGAACTCCTGACGGTCCATCGCAAGGAAGCGCGCGCGATTAGCCGGGTTGCGCTCTTGCACTTCCTGCCACTGATCGAGCTCGACGACCGCCTCCATCCCGCCGTGCCACGCCGCGTCGGCCGACGGCATGCAGTAGTAGTTCGCCAGCTGGAGCAGGCCAGGGACGCCGCCGCTGATCCACCACATCGCGAGCCCGGCGGTGACGTCGGGGCACCGCGCCGCGGTGAGGAGCGACACCCGCGCGCCGCCCGAGCCACCGGCGATCACGGTTGGTCCGAGCTCGAGGTGACGCAAGAGCGCGCCCAACATCTCGGCTTGGACTTCCGACTCCGACGGCCCGCGGAAAACCGCCGACGACGCGCCACAGTTCGGACGGTCCCACGTCAACACCTGACGACCAGTCTCGGCCAGCGCCCGCGCCATCTCCGCCAGCCCGCCGACTTCCTTGGTGAACCGACCGCCCGGCGTGAGCACCCAGGGCTGACCCTCGCCCACCAACTCGTAGGCGATCTCGATCCCGTCCAGCTCTGCGACCGGCATGCACGATCTCCTCGCGTGTGGTGCATCGTTCTACCAGCGCACATCCCGGCGGTCGATCGCGCGCCACACCCGCGTGTCACACCCCCGTGGCACACTGGCTCCGAACCCGACTTCGGGTGATCCGCACGCTCAAGGCGCGCCTTCTTGTCCACCGCTTTCGTGGAGGCACGCCATGCGTATCGAACACCCGCAACCCGATCTCCTCTTCCGCCGTTTCGCGCCGCTCCGGCTCGTCGCCGACCAGCTCCGGTCCTCGACCGTCCCCGCAGACGCGTTCTTCGACCCCGACGACTTCATGCTCATGAGCTGGTGCCGCGACGACCGTCCCGCCGGCATCTCGCTGTTCAAGCACGTCCACACCCGCCGCTACCTCAACCTCGATTCCGAAGCTCACGCCTACCGATACGTCCCGCCGGATACCGATGACCCCGCCGGCAAGGGCACGTACCTCCCGCTCGCGTCGATGCGCGACGCGGTGGATCACCTCCGGCTGTGGGAGCTGCCGTGGATGCGACCCGAACTCGCCGAGCACCGTCAGGGGCTCGCGTGGGACGACCGCTGGGACGAGTACGAGGCGCTCAACGGCGTGGACCTTCACCGCGCGTCATGACCGACGCGGACGCCGGACGATGACCGTGACCGAGGCGCGTAGAATCGCCCTCCTCGAAGCCGCCCAACATGCCCTCGGACGAGAGGTGGCGATCACACTCATGGAAATGCTGCCGCCATCCGGGTGGGGCGATGTCGCGACCCGCCAACGGGTCGACGCACTCGAACACGACATGCGTCTGCAGTTCGACACGCAGCAAGCCAGAAATGACGCCCGATTTGACGTTGTCGACGCCCCATTCGACGGTGTCGACGGCCGATTCGACTCGTTCGCGTCGGAGATCCACAGCGAGATGCGGGCCGGCGCCGCGGAACTCCGGGCCGACATCGCTGAGCTGCGGGTCAGCACCACCCGGTGGGCGGTCGGCACGATCCTCTCCGTGGCCGGCGTCGGAGCCGCGGTCGTGGGCGTGCTCATGAAGTTCGGCTGAACGTCAAATCCAGAGCAACGGAGGCCTCGCCGGGATGCTCGCTCTTTCTCCGTTGCTCAGATCCGTTCGATGATGATGGCGGGGGCCATGCCGCCGCCGGCACACATGGTGACGAGTCCGAACTGACCGTCGGTGCGTTCCAACTCGTCGAGCACGGTGCCGATGAGCATCGCTCCGGTCGCGCCGATGGGGTGGCCCAGGGCCATCGCGCCACCGTTCACGTTCACCTTGTTGCGGTCGAGATCGAGATCGCGCATGAACTTCTCCGCCACCACCGCGAAGGCTTCGTTCACTTCGAAGAGATCGATATCGGCGAGCGTGAGTCCCGCCCGCTCGAGCACCTTGCGCGCGGCCGGAACCGGCGCGTTGAGCATGAGCGTCGGGTCGTCGCCCATGTTGGACGTCGCGACCACACGGGCGCGGGCGCGCAAGCCGTGCGCCTTCACGTAACTCTCGCTCGCCATGAGCACCGCGCCGGACCCGTCGACCACGCCACTCGAGTTGCCGGCGTGGTGCACATGCTGGATGTCGAGATCCGGGTACTTCTGATTGATCAACTCGCGGAACGTGGGGTTGTCCTCGTGGCGGTAGTCGGCAATCGCGGGGAAGCTCGGCGCGAGCGCGGCGAGCGACTCGGCGGTCGTCTGCGGCCGCGGGAACTCCTCGTGGTCGAGCGCGATCGTGCCGTCGAGGTTCTTGACCGCGATGAGGCTCTTGTCGAACCGGCCCTCCTTGATCGCGCGCGCCGCACGAGCCTGTGACTCCGCGGCAAGCGCGTCCAACGCCTCGCGCGGGATGCCCTCGAGTGTCGCGATCGCGTCGGCGCACACGCCTTGGTGGGATTGCGGATGGATCTCCTGCAAGTGCGCGTTGCCGGAGCCCATCGGCATGAGACCCTTCTTCGGCGACGACATCATCTCGGTGCCGCCACCGACGACGAGGTGTTCCATCCCGGCCATGATCGCGTTGGCCGCGATGTTGTTGGCCGTGATCCCCGAACCGCAGAACCGGTCGAGGGTCATGCCGCTCGCCCGCACGTCGAAGCCGGCGTCGAGCGCGGTCATCCGACCAAGGTCGCCGCTCTGCTGACCGACCTGCGCGCTCGTACCCCACACGACGTCGTCGACATCGGCGGTGTCGATGCCAGTGCGTGCGACGAGCGCCTCGAGCACGGTACGACCGAGATGGTGCGGATGCAGATGCGCGAGCGAGCCCTTCCCCTGCTTACCGATACCGCGTGGCGTGCGGCAGGCGTCGATGATCAGTGCCTCGGGCATCAGGGTTCCTTCAGTTCAGGGATCGTCGGTGCGACAAGGCACAGCATGGCCGAGACGCGACACCGCCCCGGCATGGAGCCGGGGCGGTTCGACTGGTGGGTGTTACCGGTCGGCGGGCAGGGCTCGCGATCGTCCGTAGGCTGCGGAACTCTGCCGCTCTAGGTTGCGCGGAGCGTTCGGGTCACAGCCGTCGGCCGGTCCGTCACTGCCCCGGTGGACTGTCCTCTCCCATCGGCCTCTCCTCTCGAAGTGAACCGCTGACCGCGCGTTCGCGGCACCTGTCGACCATACGCCCCCAAACCCGCGATGTGAACCCCAAGAAATCCCCTTCTAGGATCAAGGTTCGAAGGTGAGGTCATCGTGCAGCAGCTCACTGGACTCGATGCAGCGTTCCTGGCACTCGAGACTCCTTCCGCGCACATGCAGGTGCTCGGAGTAGCGGTTGTCGATCCGTCGACCGCGGCGGACGAGTTCTCGATCGAATCGATCCGTCGCCTCGTCGACGCTCGCATTCGGCTCATTCCCGCCTTTCGCCGCCGACTCGTCGAAGTCCCATTCGGCCTCCACGTACCGGTCTGGATCGAGGATCCGGACTTCGACCTCGCGTACCACTTGCGACCCGCCGCACTCCCGGCGCCCGGTGGTTGGCCCGAGTTCGTCGCCGATGTCGCGGGGCGTCCCCTCGACCGGAGCAAGCCGCTCTGGGAGGCGTACGTGGTCGAGGGGCTCGAGCACGGGTACCACGCGTTCATCGTGAAAATGCATCACTCTCTGATCGACGGTGCATCAGGCGTCGAGATCCTCGCGACGTTGTTCGATCTCGAGCCCGACGCGCCCGTGGGATCCGTCGATGTCGACGACACGTGGGCGCCGGATCGGGTGCCGAGCGAGTTGGAGATGTTCGGACGGGCGGTCGCGTCACTCGCGACGGCGCCGCGGCGCGTCGTGCGCGCCGTGGGTGGCCTGAGCCGAACCGTGGGTCGCGTACTGCGCCGCGCCGAAGACGAAGCACTTCGCGTCACGCTCCCGTTGACATCACCTCGGCTCTCGATGAATCGGCCGATCTCACCCCGCAGATCCGTCGCGTTCGCGTCGGTTCCGCTGGCCGACGTGAAGGTGGCGAAGACGGCACTCGGCTTGACCGTGAACGACGTGGTGCTGGCCGTCGTCGCCGGCGCCCTGCGGACCTACCTCGAAGCGCGCGACGAACTCCCGGACCGGTCTCTCGTAGCAGCGATCCCAACGTCGGAACGCCAGGAAACCGATCGGAGGCCTGGGAACAAAGTCTCGGCAATGTTCGCGGAGCTCCCGGTCGCGATCGCCGACCCGATCGACCGCATCCGCGTGATCGCACAGTCGACGGCGGGCGGCAAGGTTGTGCACGAGATGGTGGGTGGAGCGACGCTGGAGGAATGGGCGGAGCTCGCGGCACCTGCGCTGTTCTCCCGAGCAATACGCACGTACGCGAAGCTCCATATCGCGGAGCGTTTCCGACCGGTGATCAACGTGATCGTCTCCAACGTGCCGGGCCCGCCGTTCCCGCTGTACCTCGCGGGCGCACGGTTGGTAGCGCTGCATCCGCTCGGCCCGATCTTCGACGACTGTGGACTCAACATCACGGTGATCTCCTATCTCGATCACATCGAGTTCGGATTCATCGCCTGCCGGGAACTCGTTCCCGACGTTGATCACCTCGCCGCAGCAGTTCCCGAGGCACTCAGGGACCTGGTCAAGGTCGCAGTCGACGCGAGGTAGCTCGGTCGAGGTTCGAGGATCCAGCGCCCTTTAGGGTTGACGCGTGGTGCGAGATCGCAGGTTGGTCGTGATGGTCGCGGTCGCGGTCGCGATCGCGATCGCGTTGCGGGTGTGGATCTTGCTGAGTCCGCTCGGTCGGGTCGACGGAGACGAGGCGATCGTCGGCCTGATGGCGATCGCGTTCGGCCGCGGCCATCCGACGGCCATGTTCTGGGGCCAGGGTTACGGCGGCACGATCGAACCAGGACTCACACGGATCGCGTTCCTCGCCACCGGGCCGTCGGCATGGGCCCTCAAGCTCGTCCCAATCGTGCTCGCCGCGGTCTCCGCGGTATTGCTCTGGCGCATTGCATTGCGGATCCTCAATGCGCTCGCCGCGGCGTTCGCCGGCGCGTTGATCCTCGTCTACCCGCCGTTCTCGGTGTGGTGGTCGACCAAAGCGAGGGGGATCTATTGGGCGGCCTTCGTGCTTGTCCTGGTCGCCCTGCTCTACGCCATGCGTTTCGTCGAGGAGTTCCGACGGCGCGACATCGTGGCCTTCGGATTGGTCGTCGGTCTCGCATGGTGGACGAACCCCCAGACCATCTTTGTGCTGGTACCACTCGGCGTCTGGCTCGTGATCCGTTCGCGTCTCCACTGGCGCGAGCTGTGGCCTGCGCTCCCCGCCACAATCGTCGGAGCGCTGCCCTGGCTGTGGTGGAACACGCAGAACTCGTGGAGATCGCTGAACATGCAGGACCGTCTTGCGCATTCGACGTATCTCGGCCGGCTGGAGTTACTGATCACCAAGGCGCTGCCGGAGGCACTCGGGTTCATGGCGCCCTACAGCCACCAATGGTTGTTCGGTCCCGTCGGATTGATCGCGTACTTCACGATGCTCACCGCGCTGGCGGGGCTCGTTGTCGCGCTGCTCCGCCACCGCGACCGACGGCATCGCTTTGCGCCGGTCCTTGCGATCACTCTCGCCTTTCCATGGCTGTACGCCATCCCCAAACAAACCGAATACATCGGCGAACCCCGGTTCCTGCAACTGCTGATCCCGCCACTCGTCGTGCTGCTCTGCGCGCGCCTGACCTCGGTGCGTTGGCAATACGCGACGCTTGCGGTCGCGGCCGTCCTCGCGGTCTCCACGCTCACCACCATGGCAACCAATGCGAACCCTGAAGCCCTGAAAGAAGCCCATCCGCCCGACATCTCGAGGGTGACGAGCACACTCAAATCGCGGCACATCCGCGCCTTCTACGCCAGCTACTGGACCGCCTACCCGATCAGCTTCGATTCCGGCGGTTCGATCGCGGCGGACTCATTGACCCTCGTTCGCGACCGTGGCGCCGCGTACACGGTCGCCCAGACGAGTCCTTCTACATATGTGGTCCGGCGCGGCAGCCGCGAGGAAGCCGCGCTCGAACTCCACCTCAGGGACCTGCACGTCCACTCCACGCGCTGGACGATCGACGCGTACGAGATCTACTTCCTCGATCGCCGGCTCGCACCCCGCGAGGCGATCGGCGGTTGAGGCGCACCGGTTCTCGTGACCATTCACTTCGCGCGTCACGATCACTACGAGCCGGGAGCGAAGTCCTTCGGGTTCGGCACTCCCGGCCGGGTGCCCTCGTGGTACTCGATCAGTTCCAACAGGTAGCCGTCGAGGTCCTTGACGAAGGCGACCGTCACCGGCCACCGGTCGAGCCGCTGCGGTTCCGACACCGACTCGCACCCTGCCGCGATCGCGCGGTCGTACACGGCCCGACAGTCGTCGGTGTTCACGTAGAGCTTCCACATCGCGGTGCCCATGTCGACGGGCCCTTCGCGGTCGAGAAACTGCGCGAGCTGCATCCGCGAGCCACCTTGCGGTGCCTGGAGGACCGCCTCGAGCACACCCGGAATCTCCGTACGGCTCTGCACCGGGAGGCCGATGACGTTCTCCCAGAACGCGACCGAGCGTTCGAGGTCCTGAACGGTGATGCAGAACTGACCGAGGATCTGGGGCATGGCTTCCTCACTCGCGGCGGGCCGAACCACCATGGTCCACCGCCGCGACCCCGCGCCACAACCTCACACCGATGTCGTCTTGCCCGCAAGGCCTGCCGCGGTTAGAACTCGCCGCGATCCTGAAGCGCGCGTTCTTAGGGGAAGCGATGACCGACACCGACGGCGCGAACTACACAGTGATCTCCTCCGATTGTCACGGCGGCGCCGACGTCGCCTCCTATCGGCCGTACCTCGAGACCCGGTACCACGACGACTTCGACGCCTGGTACGCGACGTTCGAAAACCCGTACGACGACGTTGCGGGTGACGACGCCAGCCGCAATTGGGACTCCGATCGCCGGTTGCGCGAGATGGAGGCCGACGGTGTGGTCGCCGAGGTGGTGTTCCCGAACACGGTCCCGCCGTTCTTCCCGAAGGTCTCACTCGTACACCAACCGCCGGGCGCGGGCGCCGGCGACCTCGAACGCCGGTGGGCGGGACTGCGCGCGCACAACCGTTGGCTCGCCGACTTCTGTGCCGTCGCGCCGGGACGGCGCGCCGGGATCTGCCAGATCATGCTGCACGACGTGAAGGGATCGGTCGCCGAGATCCGCTGGGCCGCGGAGCACGGACTCACGGGAGGGGTGCTCCTCCCGGGCGCGCCCCCTGGCTCGGGCGTGCCGCCGCTCTACGCGCCCGACTACGAACCGATCTGGCGGGCATGCGAGGAGCTCGGCTTGCCCGTCAACCACCACAGCGGAAGCGCGGCGCCCGACATGGGCGACTATCCCGCGGCGCCGGCGGTCTTCTTGCTCGAGGTCACTTGGTGGGCCCACCGCACGTTGTGGCACCTGCTCTTCTCTGGGGTGATGGACCGCCATCCCAACCTGCAGTTCGTGTTCACGGAGCAAGGCACGGAGTGGATTCCCGAGGAGCTGGCGCGCCTCGACTACTACTTCGGGCGCCTCGCCGGCACCGGCGGCGCGGCCGGCTCGCAAGAGGCGAAGTTTGGCCAGTCGCTCGGAAGCCTCTCCACGCTGCCGTCCGAAGCGTGGGCCCGCCAATGTCACGTGGGGTCGAGTTTCATCCGCCGTCACGAGGTGGAACTGCGCGACCGGGTGGGCACCGATCGCATCATGTGGGGCAGCGACTTCCCGCACCTCGAGGGATCCCGGCGAACGCGAGCCGGAGATGGTCACGCGAGTACGGCCAGCATCC
>JANYLF010000095.1 GCA_025357995.1 Acidimicrobiia bacterium
CGGGCCACCGCGCCGGCGTGGTCGAGGTCGCCGGTGAGGTGGTCGGCGACCGCGCCGCGCCACACCGTGCGACCAATTGCGAAGCCGACGAAGCCAGGGACGCCGGCCGCGGTCCGTAGCCACTGGTGCATCGTCGCCTCGTCCGCACTGCGGCTGAGGACGACGCAGCCCACTCGCTCCCGGCCGCGGCTGCGCGCCTGTTCGGCGATCGTCACGCAGTCGTCACGACGGTCGATCCCTTCGATCTTCCAGAGGTCGGGCTCGATTCCCGCGCTTTGCATCGTGGCCATCACCGCGCGGGTGAGTCCGGGTCGGACGTTGGTGTCGTAGGCCTCGGGCCCGCCGGCCTCGCGGAGCTGGGTAGGGGTGGCGGGCACGATCAGCTCGAGGAGGAACTTCATCGGGCGCGGCGCCAGCCAGGTGGACAATCGGCCGAGCCGCTCGAGCGACGCGCAGTTCTTCGCGGCGTCGCCCTCGGGGTTGAAGCGCACGAGCACCTTGGCCATCGTGGGATCGAATGCCGACAGGTGGCTTGCGAAGTCTTCGCCGTACTCGAAATCGAAATGGTCGAGGCCGGCTACCTCGACCGGCATCGCGACGGTTGTCCCGTCGGCGAGGGCGGTGCGCGCAATCTCGGTACCGAATTCTTCGTCGACGAGGAGGCCGGCGGTGGCTCTGTCAACTCCATGGGTCAACGCGTGCGCGAACGCTTCGGCGATCAGCCGCTTGACTCGCGTGATCCCCGCTCGTTGCTCCGGGGTCGGATCGGGCGCGGCGTCGAACATTGCCATGTGGCCCGCGCCACGGTGGTCGAACGCGAGCATGAAGAGGGGCTGGTCGTACCCGAGCATCGGGCGATGGCCTCCAACGCTCGATGGACGTGGCGAGCGGTGACTCTCGGTGGGAATGGCGGAGCATACCGGCGGGTTGGGTACCGAATGCCCGAGAGTTCGGACCGTCGTCAGTACACTGAACCCTTCGGTGGCGGGGTGTGAGGAACGAAACGAGGTCACGTGACCGACACGACAGCGGCGACTCGCCGACCGGAGACGCTCGAACGCGTGGTGATCCGCTTCGCGGGTGACTCGGGTGACGGCATGCAGCTCGTCGGTGATCGCTTCACCGATGTGAGCGCAGCCTTCGGCAACGATCTCGCGACATTGCCGAACTATCCGGCCGAGATCCGGGCCCCGGCGGGGACGATCGCGGGGGTTTCCAGCTTCCAGGTGCACATCGCGGATTTCGACATCGTGACGCCGGGCGATGTTCCAAATCTGCTGGTGGCGATGAATCCCGCCGCGTTGAAGGCGAATCTCGCGGATCTCCCGCCCGGAGCCTCCATCATTGCGAACACCGACGCCTTCGAGACTCGCAATCTCGAGAAGGCCGGCTATCAGGCCAACCCGCTGGAGGACGACACCCTCGCGGCCTACACGGTGTATCCGGTCCCGATGACGAGCATGACCGTCGAGGCGACCAAAGGCACCGGCGCGAAACCGCGCGATGCGGAACGGTCCAAGAACTTCTTCGCGTTGGGCTTGATCTCGTGGATGTACACCCGACCAATTGCGGGCATCGTCACCTGGATCGACGAGAAATACGCGAAGAACGCAGTCGTCCACGACGCCAACCTTGCGGCACTCAAGGCCGGATATCACTTCGGCGAGACGGCCGAGATCTTCGAGACGCCCTTCGAGGTGGCGCCGGCGGCGCTCCCGCCGGGTCGATACCGCAACATTTCCGGGAACGTCGCGCTCGCCTACGGGCTGATCGCGGCGGGCCAGCAGTCGAAGCTCCCGATCCTCTACGCGTCGTACCCGATCACCCCCGCTTCCGACATCCTGCACGAGCTCTCGAAGCACAAGAACTTCGGTGTGCGCACGATGCAGGCCGAGGACGAGATCGCGGCCATCAGCGTCGCGATCGGTGGTGCGTTCGCGGGACAGCTCGGCGTGACCGCAACGAGCGGGCCGGGGGTGGACCTCAAGGCAGAGGCATTGGGGCTGGCGATCAGCCTCGAGCTGCCACTGATTCTCGTCGACGTGCAGCGCGGCGGACCGTCGACGGGTCTGCCGACCAAGACCGAGCAGGCCGACCTCTTGCTGGCGATGTACGGCCGCCACGGCGAAGCACCGCTGCCGATCGTGGCCGCGTACTCGCCGAGTCACTGCTTCGATGCCGCATTCGAGGGTGCTCGGATCGCGCTGAAGTATCGAACGCCCGTCATCGTGCTCACCGACGGCTACCTCGCGAACGGTTCGGAACCGTGGCTCTTCCCTGACGTCGACCAGCTCGCCGACATCTCGGTGCCGTTCACGACCGAGTTGAATCACCTCAACGAGGATGGCTCCACCGAGTTCTGGCCGTACGTGCGCGACGAAACCACCCTGGCGCGACCGTGGGCGATCCCCGGCACACCGGGCCTCATGCATCGCATCGGTGGCATCGAGAAGGAAGACGGCACCGGCAACGTCAACTACGACCCGGCGAACCACGAGTTGATGGTGCATCTTCGCGCCCAGAAGATTGCCGGTATCGCCGCCGACATCCCACCCGTGGAGGTCGACGACCCCACGGGCGATGCCGAGCTGCTGGTCCTCGGATGGGGGAGCACCTGGGGCGCGATCAAGGCCGCGGCCCGACGGGTGCGCGCCAACGGCCGAAGCGTGGCCACGGCAAACCTCGTGCACCTCAATCCGTTCCCGACGAACCTCGGCGATGTGGTCGGGCGCTATCGGAAGGTTCTGATTCCCGAGATGAACCTCGGTCAGCTGTCCAAGCTGGTGCGGGCTGAGTTCCTCGTGGACGCGAAGAGCCTCACCAAAGTGCAGGGCCTGCCATTCCGGGCTGCGGAGATCGAAGCGAAGATCCTGGAGATGATCGATGGCTGAGCCGGTGGCGTTGACGAAGAAGGACTTCACGTCCGATCAAGAAGTGCGCTGGTGTCCCGGCTGTGGCGACTACTCCGTGCTCACCGCGTTGCAGCTGATGATGCCGGAACTCGGAGTACGGCCGGAGAACACCGTGTTCGTCTCCGGCATCGGGTGTTCGAGCCGGTTCCCGTACTACATGAACACGTACGGGATTCACAGCATCCACGGGCGCGCGCCGGCATTCGCGACCGGCGTTGCAGTGGCGCGTCCCGATCTCGACGTGTGGGTGGTAACGGGCGACGGCGACGGACTTTCGATCGGTGGAAACCACCTGATCCACGCGTTGCGACGGAACGTGAACTTCACGATCCTGTTGTTCAACAACCAGATCTACGGACTCACCAAAGGCCAGTACTCGCCCACGAGTGAGATCGGGAAGGTCACGAAGAGTTCGCCCTTCGGCTCCCTCGATTATCCGTTCAATCCCATCTCGGTGGCGATCGGCGCGGAAGCAACGTTCGTGGCCCGCACCCACGACCTCGACCGCAAGCACATGCAAGAGGTATTCCGTCGCGCCCACGAGCACAAGGGCGCGGCCTTCGTGGAGATCTATCAGAACTGCAACGTGTTCAACGACGGTGCTTTCGACCACATCACGAGCAAGGACAAGCGCGCCGACATGCTCGTGAACCTGCGCCACGGCGAGCCCGTGCGATTCGGCGCGGAGCAGGAGTTCGGGGTCCGTCTCAACGAGTACGGCGAGGCCGTCGTCGTGAACGTGGCCGACGTGGGCGTGGACGCGTTGTTGGTGCACGACGAAGCTCGCCACGACCCCACAGTCGCGTTTGCGTTGTCGCGCCTGGCCGAGACGCCGACCAGCCCGACCCCGATGGGTGTGCTGCGCGCGGTGACCCGGCCCACGTACGAGGCCGAAGTGCAGAGCCAACTCGGTGCGGCGCAGGCGAACCGCGGTCCCGGCGATCTGCGGGCCCTCCTCGAATCCGGCGGCGTCTGGGACGTCGCGTAGTCGCGCTGACGCGAGTCAGTTCCGGCATACTCATCGGATGGATCTGCGCGAGCGCTCGGCGGGCGCGGCCTCACGCCATCCGTGGGAGCTGGTGCGCGCCGACTTCTTCGAACGGTTGCTGGCAGAGCATGCATTGCTGGGCGCGCCGACCTGGCTCGATGTGGGTGCCGGCGATGCATGGTTCGCGACGGACCTGCGCCACCACCTCGAGCCCGACGCCACGATCACGTGCTGGGACATCAACTACACGCCGGACGACGTAGGTGCGCTGGAGACGGCCGATGGCGGCATCGAGTTGGCCGCGTTGCGTCCGACCACGCGGTTCTCGCGCATCCTGTTGCTCGATGTGATCGAACACGTGCAAGACGACGCGACCTTCCTCACGGACGTCGTGACCGACATGTTGGAACCCGATGGCCGCGTGCTCATCAGCGTGCCTGCGTACCAATCGCTGTTCACCGCGCACGACACCGCACTCGGACACTTCCGTCGCTACACGCCCTCGCAGCTGGGGGCGGTTGCCGCTCGCGCCGGTCTGCGCGTGGACGCGGCCGGGGGGCTCTTCGCGTCGTTGCTTGGCGCGCGGGCCGCGGCGTTACTCAAGGAACGAATCACCTCGACGCACCCGGAATGGACCGGCATCGGTGCGTGGTCCGGAGGTCCGCTCACGACGCGCGTCACGGTGGCCGCGCTGTCGGCTGATGCGGCCCTGGCACGGATGGCGGCGCGCCATACGCGTCGGTTCCCCGGTTTGTCGTGTTGGGTGGTGTGCAGCCGTGACGCATGACGGGCCCGCGCCGATGACAAATCCGATCGCGTGCATCGTCATTCCGTGCTTCAACGAAGCCGCGCGGCTCGACCGGGCTGCGGTCCTCGGGCTGGCGGCCCACGGTTCGGTGCGCCTGCTGCTCGTGGACGACGGCTCGACCGACGCCACCGCCTCGGTCGTTGCGAAACTCGCGGCTGAGAGCGCTCGCATCGAGGTGCTGACGTTGTCGAAGAATCAGGGCAAAGCGGAGGCGGTGCGGCGGGGGATCGTTGCCGCGCTGGGCGGTGACACCGAGTTCGTGGGTTACTACGACGCCGATTTCGCGACTCCGCCCGAAGAATTGCTCCGACTCGTCGATGTCGCCGCGGCCACGCCTGATGTGGTCTGTGTCCTGGGGGCACGCGTCGCGTTGCTCGGAACGGCGATCCACCGTCGCGCGGTGCGCCATTACGCCGGGCGGCTGTTCGCGTCCGCGGCGTCGGCCGCGCTCGGCGTTGCGGTCTACGACACGCAGTGCGGTGCCAAGGTCTTCCGTCGCGGTGACGCGCTGAACTCGGCGACGGCGCGTCCGTTTCGATCGCGATGGGCATTCGATGTGGAGTTGCTGGACCGCTTGTTGACGGGCGCGGACGGGGTGGCGCCGATCCGCGCGTCCGAGCTGTTGGAGGTCCCGCTTCACGCGTGGCGCGATGTCCCGGGATCACGGATGCGGCTTTCGGGCGCGGCGATGGCACTCCTCGGTGTCGCACGGATCGGACTCGCGCGCCGACGGCATGGCCGCCGTTCGTAACGCGACTCCCGCTAGGCCTCGTCGAGACTGCGAAAGACGAGCCCGGTGCGGGGCTTGGGCGCGAAGAACGTGGTCTTCTGCGGCATCCGCACGCGTGCTTTTGCCGCGGCCCGGATCTGGCTCACGGTCACGGGCGGGAGGAGAATCGCGGCGTCGGCCGTGCCGTTCGCGACCATCGCCGCGACCGCCGCGGCGTCGTGGCGGTAGGTGATCTCGACGTCACCCAGCGCGTCCTGCGCGATCGCGTCGAACCACGCCGACGGGACGTCGGCGAGCACCGGCTCGAGCTGGACGCGCGCGCGTTCCAGGTCGTCGGGATCGGCAACGAGGCGCGCCAGTCCTTCGGCGTCGACGAGCCCCACGCCTCCCTGGTCGCGGACGGTCGTGACCAGGGACGCCAGCGCGGTCGGTGTGTTGGGCGCGGCGTCGACGATCCGGAACCGGCGCGCGAGGGCGAGGCGCAGACCGGTCGAAGAACTCACACCGTTGAGCACTCGGTGAATTGGTTGCACCCAGAGATGCTCTTCCGCGAGCTCGACGACCAGGCACATCACGGCGTCGTCTCCCGGCTCGGTGATGCCGGCGCCGCGCCGTTCGTTGCGATATGCGATCGCAGTCTCGAAGCGATGATGGCCATCGGCGAGCACGATCGGCTCCTGGGCCACGATGGTCCGAATGACGTTGATGTCCTCCGGGTCGGAAATCGCGCCGAGCTGGTGAACGACGCCGTCGTCGTCCACGGTCGTCGCCAACGGAACGGCTCGGGCCGCGGCGGCCGCGAGGCCGACCACGGGGGTGAGGCCCCAGATGGGGTCGAGGTTCGCGCGGGTCGCGCGTAACAAGGCGAGGCGATCGCTCTTCGCCTTGGGCAGCGTGCGTTCGTGGGGGAGGACATCGCCCTCACCCGAGGCGTTCGGCATGACGAGTCCTCCGAGCACTCCCACGCTGTGGCGAGCCGCACCGGAATCGTCGGTAAAGGTCATGCGGTACGAATAGAACGCGGGGACGTCGTCGCGGGCGAGCACACCTTCGGCTTCCCACTCCGTCAGCAGCGCCGCGGCGCGTTCGTACCCGTCGCCGTCGCCTGGAAGGATGAGCCGCACCGAGTTGTGGCGCGACCGAGCCGCGAGCGCCTCGCGCTCGGCTGGATCGATGACGTCGTAGGGTGGCGCGGCCACCGCATCGAGGTCGTCGGTGCGATAGCGGATGCCGCGAAACGGGCGGAACTCGGGCACGGGCGTGAGCCTCCGGGGTCGGTCGAGGGATTGTGACACGAGGGTCCCGGCGAGTCCGGCACCGAGGACCGCACGCCGAAGACCAGTACCGAGGAGTTCGAGGAGGAGCACGCCGATGACCGACGAGCCCGTGATCGTGTGTGACCTCGACGGCGTGCTCTGGCGTGGCGACGTCGCGATTGCCGGCTCGGCCGGGGCTGTGGCCGAGCTGCGGGCCGCGGGCCGACGCGTCGCGTTCCTCACGAACAACTCGAGCCATCGGGTCCAGGACGTGGTCGATCGGCTCGTGGGGATCGGCGTTCCCGCGTCCGAGGCCGACGTCGTGTCGAGTGCCCAGGCGGCCGCGGCGCTCCTCGCGCTAGACCTCGAGCGTGGCGCGCGCGTCCTCGCGTGTGCCGGCCCTGGCGTCGTCGAGGCGCTCACCGAGCGCGGCTACATCGTGGTCGACGCCGGCACGCCTGGCGAGGATCCGGTGGACGCGGTCGTCGTCGGGTTTCATCTCGAGTTCGATTTCGATCGCTTGGACCGCGCCGCCGACGCGGTGCGACGGGGCGCGCGATTCGTCGCGACGAATCTCGACGCGACCTATCCGGGAGCACACCGCGTCCTTCCGGGCGCGGGTGCGCTCGTGGCCGCGGTCGCCACCGCGGCCGGCCAGTCGCCGGAGGTCGCAGGCAAACCCGAGGCGGCCACGGTCAACTTGGTGC
>JANYLF010000163.1 GCA_025357995.1 Acidimicrobiia bacterium
GAGGGAACGCTCGTGTTGCACCGGGCCAAGGGATTCGCGGGCCGCATCGTGAGCTTCGACGGAAAGTCGGTGGTTCTGCGCGGCAGCACCGGCCTGGAGAAGTCGTTCCCCGTCAACCCCGGCGACTTCGCGGTCGACGGCACGGCCGTGCACCTCGTCGCCCCAGCGGTGAAGGTGGAACACGATGCATCCGACCTGCGCGGCGGCGTCGTAAAGACAGGTGCGCGTACCGCGTCGGGCAGCCGCAAGGTGGAGGGCGCCAAGGCGCGCACGGCGCGGGCGAGTCGTATTCTCGTGGAAGGCAAGCACGACGCCGAGCTCGTCGAGAAGGTGTGGGGCGACGACCTGCGCGTCGAGGGCATCGTCGTGGAGATCCTCGACGGCATCGACAACCTCGAGGCCGCGATCCGCGAGTTCGGGCCCGGCCCGAAGCGCCAACTCGGGGTACTCGTAGACCATCTCGTGACCGGCAGCAAGGAAGCGCGGGTCGCAGCGGCGATCACGGACCCGAACGTGCTCGTACTCGGAACGCCCTTCGTCGACATCTGGGCCGCGATCCGGCCCAAGACCGCGGGCATCGATGCGTGGCCGGACATACCGATGGGTACCCCGTGGAAGGAAGGCATCTGCGCCGCGCTCGGCGTGGAGGACCCACCTCGCTTCTGGGCGCAGTTACTCGCCGTCGTGAAGGACTGGAGCGACGTCGATCAGACGCTGGTCGCGTCCGTGGAGCAGCTCATCGATTTCGTGACGGCGCCGGGCGCAGCCGCGTAACGTCGCCGGATGCGTCGCCACCTCGCAAGACTCCTCCTGATCGCGGGCGTTCCGCTCGTCACCGCGTGCAGCGGGAGCAGTTCCGCCCCCGCCCGTGTGGCCTCGAAGCCCCAGACGCTGCACATCCTCGTCACGAACGACGACGGCTACAACGCGCCGGGAATCGATGTCGTGACCGAGGCCCTGCGCAAACTCCCGCACGTGGCCGTCACGGTGGTCGCGCCGGCCACCAACAAGAGCGGGACCGGCTCGCAGTCGACATCGGGCACCCTGACCGCGACTCAACGGCGCACCGCGAGCGGGTATCCGGCGATTGCTGTCGACGGGTTTCCGTCCGACACCATCCGCTATGCGCTGGAAACGCTGCATCTCCATCCAGATGTCGTGGTCTCCGGCATCAACGCGGGCCAGAACCTCGGTCCGATCACCGAGATATCGGGCACCGTCGGCGCGGCGAAGGCCGCGGCCGTGCGCGGGCTCCCGGCGATCGCCGCGAGTCAAGGGCTGGGGAATCCAACGCAATACGCGGTCGGCGCCACACTCGTGCTCTCATGGTTCCGCGTGCACGGGAACACTTTGGCCGCCGACGGCCGCTCGTTCCTTGGGCCGCGAGGCACCGGCGTGATCAACCTCAATATTCCGAGCTGTCCAGCCGGAAAGCTCCGCGGGGTGAAGGACGTGCCTCTCGCCACGGACCCGGCTGGTGCCACCGACCCGGCTGATTGCACCTCGACCGTCACCGACGTTCCGACCGATGTGGTGGCCTTCCACAACGGGTTCGCATCGGTCACCGAGCTCACCGACACCGGCGAGAGCGTGACGAGCAGCACGACGTTCCCGGCCGTCACCCCGTGACCAAAGGGACCAAGATCGAACTGCGCGATCGCGTTCGACTCCCGCCGGACGCGGCCGAGATCTTTGTGCGCGCCGCCATCGGCGCGATCTCGGTCGGTGACGGCCCGACCCCACTGCAGTGGGACGTGATCCAGAATGTGGCCGCCGACGTCTTCGGCATCGCTGCCGACCCGCGCACAATGATTCCCATCGACGCGGCCGAGACCGCGACGCTCGTCACCGACCCGGGCCTGCGACGACGCCTTGTGCAATCGGTCGTCACGCTCGAGTTGCTCAGCGACCCGATTCCACCCGCACTCGCGGCGAACACTCGCAAGTTCGCACGTGCACTGAAGGTGGACGAGCCGATGGTCACGGCCGCGCGCCATGCGGCCCACGGTCAGATGGCATTGATGTACGCCGACATCCAACGCAACTCGTTCTACGCCAAGGAAACCGCGCACGAGATTCTCTGCGGCCATCTCTGGCGTCTGTTGCGATCGAAGTTCGCGTACAGCGACGTCGTGGCGAGCCGCGCCATCGAACGCAAGTGGTCCGCGCTCGCCGACATGCCCGCCGGCTCACTTGGCCGGGCCACCGCGGAGTTCTACCGAGTGCACCACTTCCCGGTGCCGGGCGCCCGCCGCGGCATCGGCGAGATCGGCGCGCATCACGATTTCGTCCACGTGCTCGCCGACTATCCACCCGATCCCGAAGGCGAGATCGACGTCTTCGCGTTCATCGCGGCCGCCATGGCGGATCCAAAAGGTTTTGTCCAACTCGTGATGACCCTCGGCCTGTTCCAGAACGCGACGATCACTCACGTGGCGGGCAAGAAGGTCGTGATCGCGCGCGAGGGAACGCTCGGCGAGCCGGGCGCGGCCGATCGCTTCGGTGATGCCCTCAAACGGGGAACCGAGTGCAAGGTCGACGCGCTCGGCATCGATCATTTCGCGATCGCCGCCGAGCCTTTGGATCGACTGCGTGACCGGTTCGGGATCTCACCCCGTGTCGACACGTCGCGGCCGGGCGCGCTCGACCCGGCCTGACGGTCAGGCGAGCAAGCCCAACGCGCGGTTTGCCGCGAGCTGATCCACGGGCGCGAGCACTCCCACCAGTGCCTGGGCGCACCAATCGCCGATCGCGTCGTCGTAGGTAGTCGGCACCGACTCGATCGCGGCTCCGACTACCGACGCGAGCACCTCACGCACGAGCGGCGACATCGAAGCGCCATCGGCGTCGCGCGCGGCGAACGGCACAGACCAGAAGTCGACGCTCTGCATCGCCGGCGCGCCACCGGGAATGGTGCCTGGACCATCGGGCGCCACGAGCGTCACGATGCTCGATCCGGGTTGGCGTGAGTTCAGCAACGTGATCGTAATGGAGTTCTGGCGACGGGCGAGCTCAGTACCCGTGGTCGCGAGTGCGGCGTCGCGCGAGAGGAGCTGCGCGTGCACGTAGGCGCCGAGCGCGTGCAGCAGCGTCTCCTCCGCGTGACCCGCACCCGGACCCGACCACAACACGTCGTGCACGATCGAGGGGAGCAACAGCCGCGCGTCTTCGCATTGGTACCGCTCGTTCGCGACCCGCGTCGACGCGCCCACGGAGGCCGCCGGACCCACAATCCGGCCCGGCGAGTCGGGCACGCCGTACACCAGGCGCCGAATCGCGGTCCGGCCCATCGTCCACGCGTCGAATACGGCCTCCCCGGCTGTGCCCACGAGTTCCACCATCGCCAACTCGATCGACGCGTCGGAGTGGCGATGACCGGTCGCGGGTGCCATCGGCGGTCCGTCGGGATAGATCCCCGGCTCGCCGACGAGCACGTTCGAGCTGAAACGGCTCACGTCGACCGGCACCGTCGGCGGCGAACTCAGGGTCGCGCGCATCGCGTCTGCATTCGGGCTCGCTGCGGTCATGGCGCCCGACGGTATCGGCCTCGACCCCTGGGATCGGGCACCTCCAGCTGCCGTCATCTACCCGTCAGTGAGGCGTCACCCGGCATTCTCGCTTCGGGCATCGACCCGACGTCCGGCGCGAGTGACCTGAGCGAAGACGATGCGGGTCCCGGCGCGGGCGGAGGGCGCACAACCATGCTGACACAGGATCTCAAGAACGCCAGTCGACAATCGCTCGCGACAATTCCCGGTCCGATTGTGGACTACCTCGAACAACTCCGCGCCGAGTATCAGCACCTCGACGAGGGTCGAATCGCCGACTACATCCCCGAACTTGGCAAGGCCGATCCGGGGTGGTTCGGCATCTGTCTCGTGACCGCCGACGGTCACGTCTACGAAGCCGGCGACGCCAGCCACCCGTTCACCATTCAATCCGTTTCCAAACCCTTCGTGCTCGGCATGGCGCTGGAAGATCGCGGGCGTGAGGAAGTACTCGCCCGGATCGGCGTGGAGCCTTCTGGCAATCCCTTCAACGCGATCGTGGTCGACGAGGCGTCGAACCGGCCCTTCAACCCGATGGTCAACTCGGGCGCGATCGTGGCGACCGGCCTGATCACTGGGGTCGACGTCCCCAACCGACGGGCGCGGGTCCAGGACGCGTTCGCGCGCTACATCGGCCACGACATCGTGATCGACGACGCGGTGTTCGAATCCGAGCGCGTCACCGGCGACCGGAATCGCGCGATTGGTTACCTCATGCGCGGCTTCGGGATGCTCGAAGGTGATTGCGAAGAAACACTCGATCTCTACTTCCGTCAGTGTTCGCTCCTGGTCACGTGTCGGGACATCGCGACCATGGCCGCCACGCTCGCCAACCGGGGCGTGAATCCGGTGACGGGTGAGCGCGCACTCGCCGAGGAGTTCGTTCCGGATGTGCTGAGCGTGATGAGCAGTTGCGGCATGTACGACTACTCCGGCGAGTGGGTCTACCGCGTGGGGATTCCCGCGAAGAGCGGCGTGTCCGGCGGCATCATCGGTGTGCTCCCGGGTCAGCTCGGTATCGCGGTCTTTTCCCCGCCGCTCGACGCGCAGGGCAATAGCGTGCGCGGCGTTCGCGTGTGCGAGCGCATCTCGGAAGATCTCGCGCTTCACGTGCTCCGCGTCCATGCCACCGTCGGCACCGGACTCGGGCGTACGTATCGCGACGACGCAGCTCGTTCGAACTCCGTGCGATCGGCCGCCGCGCAGACGGTGCTCAACGAACACGGCGGCGCGATCGTGGTCCACGAGCTCCAGGGCGACCTGTACTTCGCGTCAATGGAGGTTGCATTCCGTTCGATCGTCGACGACGCCTCTGACGCCGAGTTCGTGGTCCTCGACTTCCGACGCGTCGTCAAGATCGACCGCGCGGCCCGATCACTCCTCGATTCCCTCGACGGTGTACTCACTGCCTCCGGCCGAACCCTCGTCTTCGCTCACGCCGACTCGTGCGACCTCGACGCGGCCGCGTCGTCGGATTGGGGGACCTTCGCCGATGTCGATCTCGCGCTCGAATGGTGTGAAGACCAACTCCTCACGCGGGTCCTCGGCACCGAACTGCTCGTCGACCTGCCGCTGCACGAACAGGAGTTGCTGCGCGATCTGTCGGACGACGAGGTGGGCGCGATCAGCGCGCGGGCGACGATCGACACCGTTGCGTCGGGTACCACCGTCGTACGCGAAGGGGAACGGGCCGATGCGTTGTACTTCGTGTTGTCCGGCGTCGTGAGTGTGCGCCTCGGACTGGGTACCGACGGCCGCGAACGAAGGCTCGCCACCTTCGGTCCCGGCATGGCGTTCGGTGAGATGGCCCTCATCGACGACGGAATACGTACCGCCGACGTCGTGACCGACGAAGTCGCGACCCTGGCGCGCATCGCGGTCGCGGATCTGCGCGAGCTCGGGGCGGCCCACCCCGAGCTCATGGCAACTCTCTACCGCAACCTCTCGTGTCAGCTCGCCGCGTGGCTCCAGCGCGCCAACGCGCAGGTACGGGCGTTGGATCGCTAGCAGCCCGTCACATCAATCGCGCGGTACCCAGGCCAACCCGTCGGCGACCGGCGTCATGTCGCAGGTGATCCATGTGGTGCGCGCCGCCACCTGGTCGTACACCCGACGGGCGCGATAGTTGTCGTCGGCCGTGGTCCATCGGATGATGGCCCAGTCCCGTTCGATCGCGATGCGGTTCATCGCGTCGAACAGAGCCTCGACGGCCCCTCCGCCGCGGATATCGGGATCTACGTAGAGATCGTCGAGATATCCGCTGATCACGCCACGCAGAGGCCGTACCCACACCCGGAGGTGGGCCAGGCCGCGGGGCCCGCCGATCTCGAGGCCCGTGTCGTCGATCTCCACCGCGACGAGCGCCTCCACACTGCGGTCCTCGTGGATCCAGCGCCAGATCTGGCGTTGATGCTCGTCCGAGGTCGGCCACTCGTAGAAGTCGGCGTAGCCACGGAAGAGCGCAGTCCACGCGTCGAACTCGGTGTCGCGCACGTGGCGGACCGTCCATTGCCTGGTGTCCATCATTGCCCCTCAAGAGATCCGTTCCCGGCCGCGGTCAACGTAACGTTCGCGGTGAATCGCGGCCGGCGAGTTTGGCGCTGGCCGTTTCGCGCAGCACTCCGCACTCCGAAAGGACGGCCATGACCGTGGAACGGGACAGTCTCGAGATCAATCCGCTGTTCACGCGATCCGGCGAAGCGCGTGAGCGGCCGCGATTCCAGATGGCCGACGCCGAGATGCTGCCCGACACCGCGTACCAGATCATCCACGACGAAGCGATGCTCGATGGCAACGCGCGGCTCAACCTCGCGACGTTCGTCGGCACGTGGATGGAGCCCGAGGCGGCGCGGCTGTACCAAGACACGTTCGATCGCAACATGATCGACAAGGACGAGTACCCCGCGACCGCGGCGATCGAAGAACGGTGTTGGCGGATCCTCGCCGACCTCTGGCATGCGCCCGACCCCCGGAACGCGATCGGTACATCGACGATCGGATCGTCGGAAGCGTGCATGCTCGGCGGGCTTGCGCTCAAGCGCCGCTGGCAACACGCGCGCCGCGCCGCGGGCAAGCTCACCGACGCTCCGAACCTGGTAATGAGCTCGGCGGTGCAGGTCTGTTGGGAAAAGTTCGCCAACTATTGGGACGTCGAGGCGCGCTGCGTTCCCATCAGCGAAGAGCACCCCACGCTCGATGGTCACGACCTTGCGCGATACGTGGACGAAAACACGATCGGCGTCGTCGTGATCTTGGGTGTCACGTACACGGGTGCGTACGAGCCGGTCGCGAAGGTGTCGGCGGCACTCGACGAGATTCAGACCACCACCGGACTCGACGTCCCGATCCACATCGACGGCGCGTCGGGCGCGTTCATCGCTCCATTCCTGCAACCTGAGCTCGAGTGGGATTTCCGCCTCGACCGCGTGCAGTCGATCAACACGAGTGGCCACAAGTACGGGCTGGTCTACCCGGGTGTGGGCTGGATCGTGTGGCGCAGTGTCGAGTGCCTTCCGGAAGACCTGGTGTTGCGCGTCTCCTACCTCGGTGGCGACATGCCCACGTTCGCGCTCAACTTCTCTCGGCCCGGCGCGCAAGTGCTGTTGCAGTATTACAACTTCTTGCGCCTCGGTCGGAATGGGTACACCGCGGTGCAAAGCGCGAACCGCGACGTGGCGAACTACCTCGCGCACGCGATCGACGCGATGGACGCGTTCGACCTGTGGAACGACGGCTCCGACATTCCGGTCTTCGCCTGGCGCCTCACGGGCGGTCACACCGAGAACTGGGATCTGTACGACTTGTCGGCCCAGTTGCGCCAACGGGGTTGGCTCGTACCCGCGTATCCCCTGCCCGACGCGATGACCGATCACACTGTGCAACGCATCGTGGTGCGCAACGGCCTCTCGATGGACCTCGCCGATTCGTTGCTCGACTCCATCCACGAATGCGTCGGCTATCTCGACGGCCTCGCCGGCCCCCTCCCGAAGGAACGGCGCGTCACCACCTCGTTCCACCACTGAAAGAACCCCGAACTCGAGGTCACGAGCTAGGGACTTCGGACCCTGGGCGGCTTGCGGCTGACTCGCAAGCATGCTGGTTATGACCTCCGTGCTGGCTCGAACGTCACCTCCCGCACCAGCCCGTCCGACGATCGACGCGCTCCAAGTCCTGGCGACCGAAGCGCTGCGATCGTCGCTCGAGCGACACGGATGCGCGAGCGCCGACCGTCATGTCGAGCTCCGTCGTGTCGCCGGCCAGCAGATCGGCGTCGTGGCATTCGTGAGCCCTGAGGATCCATGGCAAGCGACCACGGCCGCGCTGGCCGACTCGGTGCACGTGGTGCGCACGTTCGATCCCATGATTCGATTGGCGGAATCTCGGTTCGAACCGATCGACACCGATGCGGTCTAGGAACAGCCGCTCGTTGCACCGCAGCTGGGGCAGGCGTGGCAGGACCCGGCGCGCTGCATGATGTCTCCGCAGACGTAACACAGGACGTGCTCACGCTCGCGCGCCGGCGGAACCGAAGCCGCGCGCGGCTCGACCACTGCCGCCGCCGGTGGTGTGGCCGGTGCCCGATCCTCGGGCGGGAGCAGTTCGAGTCCCGCCTCCGTCACCTGCGCGTCGACCGCTTCTTCCACGCCGGGCAGCGTGGGCTGCAGTCGCTCGCCGACGGTGAGAATGCCGAGGTCCTTGCGCTTGTCGGCGTCGAGGTACTCCACCGCCAGACGACGGAAAATGTAGTCGACGAGGCTCGTGGCGAACCGGATGTCCGGGTCGTCGGTCATGCCCGCGGGCTCGAAGCGCATGTTGGTGTACATGTCGCAGAACGCCTCGAGCGGCACGCCGTACTGCAGACCGTGGCTCACCGAAATCGCGAACGCATCCATGATCCCCGAGAGCGTGGAGCCCTGCTTCGACACGTTGAGCCAGAGCTCCCCCGGCCGACCGTCTTCGAACTCACCGACGGTCACATAGCCATGGCAATCCGCAACTCGGAACGAGAACGTCTTCGACGACCGCACCCGCGGCAGCTTCTGACGCACCGGCTCCTGCACGATCACGTGCTCCACCACGCGCTCCACGATGCGTTCGGGCGTGGACTCGATGATTGTGCCGCCTTCGAGCGCGAGCGGGAAATCGGCGCCGGCCTTCTTCTGCGTGGAGAGTGGTTGACCCACCTTGCAGTTGTCGCGGTAGATCGCCACGGCCTTGATCCCGAGCCGCCACGCCTCGATATGGACCTGCTCGATCTCTTCGACGGTCGCTTCCTCGGGCAGGTTCACGGTCTTGCTGATCGCGCCCGAGATCCAGGGCTGCACTGCGCCCATCATCGTGACGTGACCCATGTAATGGATGGTGTTGTCGCCCATCGAACACGCGAACACGGGAAGGTGCTCGGGATTGAACTTGGGCGCACCGATGATCGACTTGTGCTCGTCGATGTGGTTGATGATGCCGTCGACTTCGCCCTCGGAGTACCCGAGTTGACGAAGCGCGCGCGGGATCGTCTGGTTGACGATGAACATCGTGCCGCCACCGACGAGCTTCTTCGCTTTGGTGAGCGCCAGGTCCGGCTCGATCCCCGTGGTGTCACAATCCATCATGAGCCCGATGGTGCCGGTAGGTGCGAGCACCGTGGACTGCGAGTTGCGGACGCCGTACTGCTCACCGAGCTCGACGGCTTCGTCCACGACTGCTGCGCGGCGGACAACAACTCCGGTGGCACCAACTCCT
>JANYLF010000178.1 GCA_025357995.1 Acidimicrobiia bacterium
CCGACACCGAGATCGCGACGGCGATGGCCCGACTCACCACCACGCCACCGCGCCTCTCGGATGTTCGCCCCGATGTGGCGCCGGGCCTCGCCCACGTGGTGGACCGAGCACTCGAACGCAGCCCGGCGGATCGATGGCCGAACGCCGCGCAGATGCGCGATGCGCTCACGCCATTTCGCGTCGCGGCGCCAGACCGCGGCGCCGACGCCACCATGCCCGTCGCGTTGCCGGCTCGACCGCGACCCGCGCCCGCCACGGCACCCGCCCATCCGGTCATCATCGATGATGGGATCGGCGTCGGCGCTCGGCTGCTGGCTTGGGTCATCGCGCTCGCGCTCGGCATCGGTGGCGGCTACGCCGGTTTCGTGCTCGCCACCGACAAGTCTCCGGCCAAGACGCACGCGGGGGCTCCCACTCCGGCGACGCTCAACATCCTCTCCGTCACGACCTTCGACCCACAGGGCGACAACCACACCGAGAATCCGGCCCAGGCACCCCGTGCGGTCGACCGCGACCCCACCACCGCCTGGAATACGGAGAGCTACCTCCAGGCGAACATGGGCGGCAAGGGCGGCGTCGGCCTCATCCTCCAACTCGCGCGCTCGTCCCGGGTGACGTCCGTCGAGGTGACCAGCCCCGACACCGGGTGGGACGCCCAGATCTATGTGGCCCCGGAATCCGCCACCACGCTCACGGGTTGGGGCACGGTCCGCGCCGCCGGTACCAATCTCTCCACGACCGCAGACCTGCGTCTCGCCACCAAGCCTTCGGGCCAGTTTGTCCTCGTCTGGCTCACCAGGCTGGCGCGCAGCCCCGACGATCAGGCTCACTTCGTCGGGCGTATTGCAGAAGTCTCGGTTCGTGGCACCTCGATCTGATCCGCGCGACGACGCCGCGTTGGCCCACGCCGCGGGGTCGGGCGATCGCGCGGCACTCGACGCGCTCCTCGAGCGCCACCTCGACCGCGTCCACGCCGTCTGTCGGCGTATCTGCGGTCCCGACGACGCGCTCGACGCGACCCAGGATGCGTTGATCGCCATCACGCGCTCGATTGACCGATTCGACGGTCGATGTGCATTCACGACCTGGATGCACCGAGTTGCGACCAATGCTGCCCTCGACGAACTCCGCCGCCGAAAGCGGCGTCCGCAACCGGTGAATCCCGACGACCGAGCGGCAGTCCCCGCACCCGTCGCCCCCCAGCGGACCAACCCCGAGCGCGTCGTCGACCGCCTCGACATCGACGCGGCGCTCGGTCGGCTCCCCGAGGATTTTCGCGTCGCAGTCGTGCTGCGCGACGTCGCCGATCTCGACTACGCGGAGATCGCCGAGGCCCTCTCGATTCCGATCGGCACCGTGCGTTCGCGGATTGCTCGCGGCCGGGCCGCCCTCGCCCGAGATCTCGGGAACCACGACCACCCGGCCGACGTCCAAGGTCATCACCATGCCTGAAGCTCCCGACTTCGATCTCGACGGCGCGATCAGCGCCGACCTCGATGGCGACCTGAGCGGATTCGCCTCCGATCTCGGTCTCGACGAGCCCGCGGTACGTGCTCAGCTCGACGCTGACCCAAATTCGCCTGCGCGACGCGGCGCGCTGGAAGCCGCGCGCGCCGCGATGCGCCAACCGGTGGAGGCCTTGGACGAGGTCAGCCGCGCCCGGCTCCTGACCCGTGCCGCGGCTCCGGCCAGGCGGTCCGACCAGGCCGTGGGTACTCGTGGCCGCGGCGGAATCGCAAGAGTCGCAGGAGTCGCGGCAATTGCGCTTCTGGTCGTGGGAATCGGCGTCGTCGCGGTCACCCGAGACGACACGACCAACGCGCAGAAGGCCGGATCGAGCGCGACCCATGGCCCCGTCCGCTCGGGCAACATCGGCGACATCGGACGGATCGACCAGTCGAAGCTCGAGCGGCTGATCGGTGGATCGACGTCCGGGACCGCGTCGCCCGCCGCACCGCACGCCGACGCCGGACAATCCTCGGCCTTAGCGAGCGGTGACCAGGGTTCATCGGTCCCGGGATTCAACCCGTCGTCGGCCCTCAAAGCCGCGCCCGATCAGGTCGCGGCGTGCCGGAAGGTCTACGCCGCGGAGGGCAAGATTCGTTTCACCGGATCGGGCGCGTATCAGGGCCGCCCGGCGGTAGTGATCGGATTGGCCAACGGAGCCCGCACGATCGTCTTCGTCCTCGCCGCCGACAACTGCACCGACGTGCTGTATTCCGTGTCGCGCTAGAACGCGCGCGGCGTCGACCCGGATCCGCGCGGGCCGACGCGGGTAACCTCCGCCGCCGAGCGGGAGGCAACCTTGAGTAACTGGACGAACCAAGCCGCGGACGCGATCGAAAAGACCGTCGCGACGGTACGCGACCGCACCGTCGAGCCGGCCCAACGCGCGGCCAAGGTCGTGGTCTTTGGAACGCTGGCTGTGTGCTGCGTGATTACCGCGGCACTCCTGCTCTCGATCGGCGGTTTCAAGGTGCTCAACTACGTGATGCCCATCTGGGCGGCGTGGCTGGTCCTGGGCGGAATCTTCATCGCCGGCGGGTTGTTCTGCTGGACCCGGCGAACCGGAGGTTCTGGTGTCTGACCATCATGAAGTTGTCATCGTGGGATCGGGGCCGGCCGGTCTGACCGCGGCGGTGTACGCGGCCCGCGCCAACCTGGCCCCTGTCGTCGTGGAAGGGCTCGCCGCCGGTGGTCAGCTGATGCTGACGACCGAGGTCGAGAACTACCCCGGTTTCGTCGAGGGCATCATGGGACCGGAGCTCATGATGCGCTTCCGCGACCAGGCGGCGCGCTTCGGCACCCATTTCATCACCGCCGACGCGGACTCGGTCGACCTCTCCGCCCGCCCGTTTCGTATCACCGTCGGTGACGCTGCGCTCACGGCCGACGCCGTGATCATCTCTACTGGCGCCACGGCGCGCATGCTCGGGCTTCCCAACGAATCTCGCCTGCTCGGACACGGTGTCTCCACGTGTGCCACGTGCGATGGCTTCTTCTTTCGCGATCACGACATCGCCGTGATCGGTGGCGGCGACTCTGCATTGGAGGAAGCGGGTTTCCTCACGAAGTTCGCCCGTACGGTCACCGTCGTGCACCGCCGTGAGGAGCTCCGAGCGTCGAAGATCATGCAGGACCGAGCGTTCGCCAATCCCAAGATCGACTTTCGATGGAACGCCGAGGTCGTGGACGCGATCAGTGACGGCAAGCTCGCCGGAATCCGCCTGCGCGACACAATCACGGGCGAAGAGTCCGAGCTCGCGGTCACGGGAATGTTCGTCGCGATCGGTCATACCCCGACCACCTCGCTCTTCGCCGGTCAGGTCGAGCTGGATACGAACGGCTACATCGTCACCGCACCCGATTCGACCCAGACCTCGGTCGAAGGTGTCTTCGCGTGCGGCGACGTGCAAGATCACAGCTACCGTCAGGCCATCACCGCCGCGGGGAGCGGCTGCATGGCGGCCATCGAGACCGAGCGATACCTCGAAGCGAACAAGCCGGTCGTCGCCCATTCCTGATCTCATTCATCGGGAATGCGCGGCCCGGGTTTCGCCGTTGTCCATCACTAGAATCCCATCTCCGCACGAAACCTCGAAAGGACACCTCGCCGTGGCCGACAACATTCTCACGCTGTCCGACGCAACGTTCGACGAGACCGTGAACGCCGCCGAGAACCCGGTCCTCGTCGACTTCTGGGCCGAGTGGTGTGGGCCCTGCAAGATGATCGCGCCGGCACTGGAAGAAATTGCCAGTGAGCAGGCGGGGCGGCTCACCATCGC
>JANYLF010000216.1 GCA_025357995.1 Acidimicrobiia bacterium
GAGATGTAGCCCTTGTCGAAGCGCATGCCCTCGACGAGGTCGAGCTCCATGCCGAAGGTCTGGCTCTCCTCGACGGTGATCACACCGTCGGTGCCGACCTTCTCCAACGACTCGGCAATCATCTTGCCGATCTCGACGTCGGCCGCTGAAATGGCCGCGACGTTCGCGATCTGCGCCGGGTCGGTCTTCACGCTCTTCGACAGCGAGCGAATGGAATCGACCGCCTCGATGACCGCAGCCTCGATGCCCCGCTTGAGGACCATCGGGTTCGCGCCGGCCGCGACGTTGCGCAGACCTTCACGTACCATCGCCCAGGCGAGGACTGTCGCGGTCGTCGTGCCGTCACCGGCAACGTCGTCCGTCTTCTTCGCGACTTCCTTGACCAGCTCGGCGCCGATCTTCTCGTACGGGTCCTCGAGGTCGATCTCCTTGGCGATGGACACACCATCGTTGGTGATCGTGGGCGCACCCCACTTCTTCTCGAGCACGACGTTGCGGCCCTTTGGCCCAAGCGTCACTCGGACGGCATCGGCGAGCTTGTTCATGCCCGCTTCCAGCGACCGGCGAGCGTTCTCTCCGTACGCGATCTGCTTCGACATTGCGAGGTACCCCCTGGGGGATCGAGGACGAGGTTCGGGACCTGCGTGGGGTCCGTTAGCACTCGCCTCAAACGAGTGCTAGTCCATGTTGGCACTCTCGGCCTCAGAGTGCAAGTTGTCATTCCGGGGAATCGAGCCCCTGGACCAGCGTTATCGTGCCCCTATGGCGGAGATGCACGATGCGACCGAGGAGTACCTCGAAACCATCCTCGAACTCGAGGAAGAAGGCATCGTTCCGATCCGGGCGCGGCTCGTCGAACGCCTCGGCGTCTCCGCCCCCGCGGTCTCCGAACACGTCAATCGCCTCGTCGACGGTGGCTACACCGAACTCATGGGCGACCGCAGCCTGCGCCTCACCGAAAAGGGCCGCCAGCTCGCGACCACGATCGTGCGCCGGCATCGCCTGGCCGAGCGCCTCCTCGTCGACATCATCGGGCTCGAGTGGGAGAAGGTCCACCGCGAGGCCGATCGGTGGGAGCACGCGATTTCTGCCGACGTGGAGGAGAAGCTCGTCGCGCTCCTCGGTGATCCGGGCACCTGCCCGCACGGCAACCCGATCCCCGGGTCCGCGAACCGCGCCGACGTCTCCGACCACGTGCTCCTGTCCGACGCGTCACCCGGACCGGTCACCGTCGTGCGCATCAGCGAGAAGATCGAGCTCGACGACGACGCCCTCGGACTGCTCGCGGGCGCGGATCTGATTCCGGGTCACGACACGCAGGTCCTGCGCGCCGACGCATCCGGTGTCACGGTCACCACCGCGACCGGCGATCAGCTGGTCCCGACCGCGGTCGCCCACCTCATGTGGGTCACGTCGAGGTAGCTGCCTCGACGTACCCCGTCGCTACGTTCCTGCCGCGACCAACACGAAGTCGGTGGCGAAGCCGGCGACCATGCCGATCACGAGGCCCCACATGAGCAGGTCTTTGCGACCGAACTTGTCGGCCACGTGGAAGAGCTGGGCGATCACGTAAAGGATCGAACCGGCGGCGAGCGCGAGGAACATCATCGCCAGGGTCGCGTTCACGAAGCTCTGGCCCACCAGCGTGCCGACGAGCGTGGGTCCGCCGCCGATGAGTCCGAGCAAGGCGAGGTAGCCCCACGAGGGCCGCTCGGCTTCGCCGGCCATCGGCGCGGTGATGCCGAAGCCTTCGGTCGCGTTGTGCAGACCGAAGCCGATGATGAGCAAGAGCGCGAGACTGATCTTTCCCTGCGCCGCCGATTGACCGATCGCGAGACCCTCGGAAAAGTTGTGCAGGCCGATGCCGATCGCGATGAACAACGCGAGCCGCTTCGCGGGCGTGAGCGAATGAATCCTGCCGCGGGTGTACATCGCGGCAGAAGCCGCGCCGGGACCGATCGGGTGCTCCGGTGCCCGGGCCGCTAGCCACCGGTCGTAGTAGACGAGCCCGACTGCGCCGATCGTGAACAGGCCGACGAACAACGCGGCGAGCCAACTGAAGTGGAGCCACGATCCGCCGTGCTCGGATGCCTTCGTGAGCGCGGACTCGACCGGCTCGAGGCCGTGTGTCGAGACGTCGACCAGCAAAAACAACAAGATGCCCGCGGCCATCGCGTTGAGGAGTGCTCGCGCCGCCGGGCTCATCTGTCGGGCGCGCCCGACGGGGAGTCCGATGAAGATGGTGAACCCGGCGATGCCGCCCAGGATCGCGATCTGCATGTCCGACACTTCGGTCCCTCTCGACTCTTCCGGCCGGGCCCCACCACGCTGCGGGACCTCGGCCACCACATTCCGTGGAAGTAAGGGTACCCTAACTAAGGGTGCCCTACACTGTCAAGAGGTCGTCCGACTCACCCGAGCCCCCAAGGCGGGTCGTCAGAAGATGACGCTGAAGCCCTTGGTGAGAAAGCAGGTGATCCAACCAGCGACCGCAAGGGTCCCGACGTACGGGAGGAGGCTGCCGAAACGGTCCGCCCGAAGGATCACAACCTTGACCAGGATGACGGCGGCGAGCACGTATCCGACCAGGCGGTGGGTAGTGAATCCGGCGGCGAACGGACCGGTCACGCACATGTAGAAGACGGCGCCACCGACGGCGATCGTGATTCGACCCGACCAGCGATGCACTGCGGCCAGCGTCTTGACCGCGCCCGGCGGGATGCGCGACGTCCAGTCGTAGACACGGCTGATCGTCGCCAGCTGGATCACGCCACCGATCGCGGCGACGAGCGACAGCCACGACTTGACCTTGAACTGGTTGGTATCCGTTGCGGGCACCGCATGGGCGAGCGCGATCCACCCGGCGAACACCAGGAGCGAACCGACCAGCCACACCAAGTTCCCGCGGGCGCGGCCCTGGGCCTTGCGTTCGGTGTCGGGCGAGAGACCCGTGGTCGCCATCGTGTCCGTCACACGTCAGGTTCGTTGCCACCCAGCCGCGCGGATCACGACTCACCAAGATTTCCACATCCAATCCAGGCTTCGCAGCGAATCAACCGCATGCAGCGCAAACTCTTCAACGGTCTGGCAATGCTCGGCGCAGTCGCCGTGGCGGTTGCACTCGGCATCTCGGCGTACGGCGCATTCCGCGGTGACGCCGCGAGCGCGGGCTCATCGAAAGTGGAGTCCGGTGCCATCGCGATTCAGATGAAGGGCCTCGCGTTCCCAAACGGCATCCGCACCGTCACACCGGGAACGAAAGTCACGTGGACCAACCTCGACGGCACCGCGCACACCGTGACCTCCACGAAGAACGCGTTCGATTCAGGCAATGTGGACCAGGCCAAGAGTTACTCGCGCACCTTCGCGGAGCTCGGCAACTACAGCTACATCTGCAGCATCCACCCGTACATGAAGGGCACCATCAAGGTCGTACTCCCGTACGGCAAGGGTTAGCCAACATTCGAATGTTGCGCGCGCCACATTGAGTCATCCGTCGACGGTCTCGGTTGCGAACCCCTCTCATGCAGCCAACCTCAACGAACCCCCGTACCCCGTCATGGCGACGTACCGCTCTCATCGGGAGCACCGCGTTGTTCGCACTCGCGGTCACAGCGTGTGGATCGTCGTCGGCCGACAAAGGTGCCGCGACATCCACCACGACCACCGACACAAAAACTTCGGCCAACGAGGTGACGCTCAAGCTGATCGCCATTCATCCGGCGAATCTCAGCGTGACCGCCGGAGCAACCGTGACCTGGAAGCAGTTGGACCCCGGAGTCCACACGGTCACCTCGGGAACCGTCGAGCAAGGCGCGGCTGGGGTCACCCCCAAGCCTGACGGCCAGTTCGATTCCGGCGAACTCAAGACCGGCAAGACCTTCACCCACACGTTCTCCAAGCCCGGTACGTACACGTACTTCTGCAAGATCCACCCCGCCACCATGCGCGGCGAAATCACCGTCCGCTAGTCCCCTCCACCCCCTGTTCAAGGAGTTCTTCCGCGATGATCCGCACATCCCTCATCCGAACCGTCGTACCGGTGATCGCACTCACGCTCGCCGCGACGGCGTGTAGTAGCGGCTCGACCACGGCCAAGTCGTCGGCAAAATCCGATACCTCAACGAGCGCGCCGGCCGCGGCAACGCTGGCATCTGAAACCGGCGCGTCGACATTGCGGGCCGGCTTGACGGGTCTGCTCACCGAGCACGTCGCGCTCGCCTCCATGGCGACCGACGCGGCACTCCGCGGCGACACCAACGGCTTCAACCAATACGCGGCTGCACTCAATGGACCGACGAACAGCAATACGTCCGATCTCGTCGCCGCGATCACCTCCGCATACGGACCCGCAGTGGGAACCGCGTTCGACGGACTCTGGCGGAGCGAGAAGCACATCCCTCAGTTTGTCGCGTACACCCAAGCCGCAGCCAAGGGCGACGAAGCCGGCAAGCAGGCGGCCGTCGCGCAGCTCACGACGTACGCGAAGACGTTCGGCGACACGCTGCACTCGGTGAACGCGAACCTTCCGGCCGACGCGGTCACCCAGGACATCACGATGCACGCGACCACGTTGATCGCGGTCATCGATGCGCAGAAGGCGGGCGACTACAAGGCGGAGTACACGGCATTGCACACGGCATACGCGCACATGGAGGGCACCGCCAAGGTCCTCGCCGTCGCCACCGCCGCCAAGTTCCCCAAGAAGTTCGACGGCGATGCCGCATCACCGGCCGCGGAGTTGCGCGCCGGTCTCACGGGCCTGCTCTGTGAGCACGTCTGGCTTGCCGCAAGTGCCACCGGATCCGCACTGGGCGGACGCACCGCTCAGTTCGAGGCCGCAGCCGCGGCGTTGAACGGACCGACCGATAGCAATACGTCGATGCTCGTCGATGCGGTCGGAGGCGTCTACGGCGCTTCGGTGAAGACCGCGTTCGATGGTCTCTGGCGGAGCGAGAACCACATTCCCCAGTTCGTCGCCTACACCCAGGCGGTTGCCAAAGGCGACGCAGCCGGCGCGCAGGCCGCGATCGACAAGCTGACGGCGTACGCGAAGACCTTCGGCGAGACGCTGAACACGGTCAACGCGAACCTGCCCGTCGACGCAGTGACCCAAGACATCGTGATGCACGCCACCACGTTGAAGGCAGTCATCGACGGCCAGAAGGCCAACGACCCGAACACGCCTGCGCTCCTGCGCACCGCGGTCGCGCACATGGCCGGTACGGCAAAGGTGCTGGCGGACGCAACGGTGAAGAAGTTCCCCGCGAAGTTCTGATCCATCACCAACGCGACGATGCCCTGCCCAGCCCCGGGCAGGGCATCGTCGCGTCTCGGCTTACCCGCCGGCGACCGCGGGGACGATGCTCACCGTGGTGCCGTCCGCGACCTCGGTCGCGAGCCCATCGAGAAACCGAATGTCTTCGTCGGCCACGAATACGTTGACGAACCGGCGCAGCTCACTGTCGTCTCCGAACAGCCGACCCTGGAATCCCGGATGCGCCGCATCGAGCGCGGCCAACACATCCGCGAGCGACCCCGATACGAGCGCGACCTCGGCCGCGCCTCCCGACAGCTCGCGGAGCTGGGTAGGAATACGAACTGTGACACTCATGCCAGAAGGTCCTCCGGGTCGAACGCCGCGTGGAACGCGTCGATGGTGGGCGAGATCGTGGTCGTCGGGCCGACTTGGCCGACGACCGCGTCGAGCGTCTTGAGTCCGTGGCCGGTGATGTAGACGACCACACGCTCATCCTTGCGGATCACACCTTGGGCCGCGAGCTTCGCCAGTGTCGCGACGGTCACACCGCCCGCGGTCTCGGCGAAGATGCCCTCGGTCCGCGCCAGCAACCGGATCGCGTCGACAATCTCGTCGTCGGTCACCGCCGCGAACCCGCCGGTGCTGTTGCGCACCGCGTCGAGCGCGAAGTACCCGTCGGCCGGGTTCCCGATCGCCAGCGACTTGGCAATCGTGGCGGGCTTCACGGGCTTGATCGTGTCCGACTCACCGAGCCATGCCGCGGCGACGGGCGAGCAACCCAGCGCCTGCGCGCCACTCACGCGCACGTGAGGCTCGTCGTCGAGCAAACCGACTTTGTACAGCTCGTCGAAGCCTTTTCGGATCTTGGTGAGCAACGAGCCACTCGCGACCGGCACCACCACATGATCGGGCGCTTCCCAACCCAGTTGCTCCGCGGTCTCGTACGCGAGGGTCTTGGAACCCTCCGCGTAGAACGTGCGGATGTTCACGTTCACGAACGCCCACGGGTACGTACCCGAGAGTTCGGCGCAGAGCCGATTGACATCGTCGTAGTTGCCATCGATGGCCACCACGTTGCCGCCGTACACGGCGGTCGTGACGATCTTGCCCTGCTCCAAGTTGGCAGGAACGAACACAAACGACCGCAAACCTGCGTGCGCCGCGTGCGCCGCGACCGCGTTGGCAAGATTGCCGGTGGATGCACACGCTGCCACCTTGAAGCCGAACTCCAACGCTTTGCTCAGCGCGACCGCAGTCACGCGATCCTTGAACGAGTTGGTGGGGTTCGTGGTGTCGTTCTTGATCCACACCTCGCCGAGGCCGAGCTCCGCGGCCAACCGATCCGCGCGCACGAGCGGCGTGAAGCCCGCGCCGAGATCCACGGCCGGATTCCGGTCGACGGGAAGCAGATCGGAGTAGCGCCAGATGCTGAGGGGACCCGCGGCGATCTTCTCGCGGGAAATCGACGCACGGATCGCGTCGTAGTCGTAGGCCACTTCGAGCGGGCCGAAGCACCACTCACAGGTGAAAATCGGTGCGACGTCGTATTCACGTCCACACTCTCGACAGCGCAGTGCCTGCACATGGGTCACGTTCGGTTCTCCCTGGTCTCCGGAGCGGTCTCCCGCTCATTTGCTCGGCGCGCTCTTGCTCGGACCATGTGGTCCTCGGTTCGAGCGCTCAACGAGCGGGAAACCAGGTCGGTCACCCACGCTTTGGGCTCTCTCATCGTTCGGGCATTGGCACCTGGCTCCCCCCAACACGGGGTTCGCTGGTTGCCGCGGCGTCTTCGGGCCCGTCCCTCAACCGCTCTTGATAAGCGCGTGAAGCACGGATATTAGACGGACTGCCAGGCCTGATTCCAACGCGAATCCAAGGGCACGGTCCGAACCTCTACGCTCCCGTGCCGTGGCGACGCCCCCCGCCCTGCTGCCCGTGCCGATTTGCGCAGAAGATTTCGATCCTCGAGACCTTCTGGCGCGCAAACGAGCCAGCGGGTTCTCGATCTCGGTCTGTCTCCCCGCGCGAGACGAAGAGCAGACTGTCGGCCAGATCATCGCGACCGTCCGGCGCACATTGATGGAAGCGGTGCCGCTGGTCGACGAGGTGGTAGTGATCGACGACGGCTCCATCGACTCCACTGCCGACGTTGCGGAATGGGAAGGCGCACGCGTCATCGCCGTCGATGACGTATTGCCCGAGACCGGACCCGGGAGCGGCAAGGGCAACGCTATGTGGAAGTCGCTCGCGGCCGCCGACGGCGATCTCGTGTGCTGGGTCGACGCCGACATCCGCAACTTCGGTCATCATTTCATCACCGGTCTGCTCGGACCGCTGATCACCGACCCCGACATCGCGTTCGTGAAGGGGTATTACCGGCGTCCGTTGCACGGCGAGCCGACGGGAGGTGGGCGGGTGACCGAACTCGTCGCGCGTCCCACGTTGTCGGTGCTCTTTCCCGAGCTCGCCGGATTCATCCAACCGCTCGGCGGTGAGTACGCGGGTCGTCGCTCACTCCTCGAACGCGTCCCGTTCGTCGAAGGCTGGGGCGTGGAGATCGGCCTGCTCGTCGATATCGTGCGCGCAGTGGGGCTCGGAGCGACGGCTCAAGTCGACCTCGGCGTGCGCGAACATCGCAACCGTCCGCTCGACGATCTCGGCCCCCAGGCCACCGCGATCCTCGTGACCGCGCTCCGCCGCGCCGGTCTGGCACCCGACACGTTCGCCCATCGAGATCTCGCGACCCTGACGCGCTTCACCGAGTCCTTCGAAGCCGAACTCGTCGACGTCGAGGTTCGCGAACGTCCGCCGATCGCCACGGTGCCCGCGTATCGCGAGAAGTTCGGACTCGAGCTCGCCTAACCCACCCCGCCCGGCCCCTCGATCACCCGATCGTGCGGGCGATTTCGACGGCCGACTCCTCCACCAACAGCGCGGCCCGAGCGAACGCCTCCCCCCCCTGCCACACGCGATCGGTGAGCGCAAGCACGGTGACGTTGCCGAGTACGGAGATCTCGCGGGCATCGTCCGAGACCTGACCCGCGATCACGGCACGGTGCGCGACACCGAGGTCACCGGCAACGTCGAGCACTCCGCCCACCACCTTGCCGTCGAAGCTCGTGCGATCGAGCTTGCCCTCGCCGGTGATCACCAGGTCTGCGCTTTCGAACGCAGCTTCCAGCCCGACGATCTCGGCCACCACATCGAAGCCCGGCTCGATCGTCGCACCGATCGCCGCCAGTCCTCCGGCGAGCCCGCCCGCGGCCCCGCCACCCTCCCACTCGGTCACATCCACGCCGAGCCGATCGCGGTACACGGCCGCAACCTGGGAGAGCCGACGAGTGAGCAACGCGACTTGCGCAGGTGACGCGCCCTTTTGCGGTCCGAAGATCACGGCCGCGTCGAGGAACGCGCTGCGCACGTCGCACGCAACGGTGACCGGCACCGCGCCGAACGACCAGTCCAGGGCTTGGACCGCGGCGAGCCCGCCGTCGGTCGTCGCGCTCCCACCCACACCCACGACCACACGCGTCGCACCACCGCGAATCGCCGCGGCAATGAGTTCGCCCGTGCCGCGCGTACTCACCCCGAGCGGGTCGCGCCGATCCGCTGCGACCAACGCGCGTCCGCTCGCACGCGCCATCTCGACGATCGCGGTGCCGTCACCGAGGATCGCCCACTCGGCATCGACCGGATCGCCCAAGGGCCCCGCCACGGTCGTCGTGCGCCGGGCACCACCCCGCGCCGCGAGGATCACGTCGAGGGTCCCCTCGCCGCCGTCGGCCAGGGGGAGTTCGATCACGTGTTCGACGCCCACCGATCGCAGACCGCGTGCGATTGCGGCGGCCGCCTCGGCTGCGGACAGCGTGCCGCGAAACTTGTCAGGGCAAGCAACTGCGGTGCCGATCATCGCCGATAGATTGGTCCAACCCCCACCCCCTTTCGAGGAATCTCGTGCTCGAACGCGTCCCGCTCCTGGAAAAGTCGCTCGCCGACTACGCCGAAGTCGCCGGCGAAGAAGCCATCGAAGCCATCCGCGCCGCGGCCGCGCCGCTCGTCGGCGCCCGGATCCTCCATGTGAATGCCACCGCGTACGGCGGGGGCGTGGCCGAACTGCTCGCCACTCATGTCCCACTCCTGCGCGACCTCGGCATCGAGGCCGAGTGGCAGGTCATCCACGGCAGCGACGAATTCTTCGCGATCACCAAGAACGTGCACAACGCACTGCAGGGTGCCGAGATCGAGTGGACCGCGGCCATGCAACGCGTCTACCTGGAGAAGGTGCTCGACAACGCACTGTTGCTCGAGGGCGAGTTCGACTACGTGGTCATTCACGATCCGCAACCGGCGGCGATCCTCGCGCTCGCGGGTTCGTCCACGGTGAACGCACCGGGAACGAAATGGGTGTGGCGTTGTCACATCGACCTGACCGACGCGAACCCCGACGTCTGGGAATTCTTCCGGCCCTACGTGGAGCAGTACGACGCGTCGGTGTGGACCATGCCGGAGTTCGTGCCGTCGTCGTTGTCGATGAATCGCATCGTGCAGGCGCCACCGTGCATCGATCCCCTCTCGGTCAAGAACCTCGACCTGCCCGAACCGTTCATGCGGGAGATCGTGAAGCAGTACGGGATCGACCCCGACCGTCCGTTGATGTGTCAAGTGAGTCGGTACGACCCGTGGAAGGACCCGCTTGGAGTCATCGAGGCGTACCGCTTGGTCCGTCAAGAGATTCCCGAAGTGCAGTTGGTGCTCGCGGGCTCGATGGCCACGGACGACCCCGAGGGCTTCCAGGTCTGGGAAGAAGTCGACGCGGCCCGCCACGGTGACCACGACATCCATCTGCTCTCCAACATTCAACAGGTCGGCAACGTCCAGATCAACGCGTTCCAACGCGCGGCCGACGTCGTGATTCAGAAGTCGCTTCGCGAAGGCTTCGGACTCACGGTCAGCGAGGGCCTGTGGAAGGGCCGTCCCGTCATCGGTGGCCGCGCGGGTGGGATCGTGCTCCAGATCCACGACGGCGAGAACGGGTACCTCGTCGATTCCGTCGAAGAGTGCGCGCGCCACAGCATCGAGTTGCTCCAGAACCCGGCGCGCGCCAACGAGATGGGCATCGCCGGTCGCGAGCACGTGCGGCAGAACTTCTTGTCTACCCGCGAGCTCGCAGACTGGATCGGGCTGTTCAACCAGTTGGCCGGCTGATCCCATGATCGTCGTGTCGCACCGGGGTCCGGTCAGCTTCCGGCGCGAACCGGACGGTTCGTTCACCACGCGCCGCGGGTCCGGTGGCGTTGTCAGCGCCCTCGCACCGCTGCTCCTCGGACGCGCCGACGTCCGGTGGATCGCCGCGGCGATTGGCGAAGACGATCGCGCCGCGGTCCTCACCGGGGCGGCAGCCGGCGTGGACGGCGGCGTCGAACTGCTCGCGCTCGACCCCGAGGTCCACGCTCGCCACTACGACGTGATCTCCAATCGCGTGCTCTGGTTCTGCTTCCACGGACTGTTCGACCTGGCCCGCGAACCCACCTTCGACCGGGAGTTCCACGAGGCGTGGGAGTGCTATCGATCCGTGAATCAATCGGTCGCGGCGGCCGTCGCCGAGGCCGCGCCGGAGGGCGACGTCGTGCTGGTGCAGGACCTGCAACTGCTCCTCGTCCCCGGCCAACTGCGGGCGTTGCGGCCCGACCTGCGGATCTCGCACTTCACCCACACTCCGTTCTGCGGACCGAACTCGATCCGGGTACTCCCGGACACGATGGCGACCGAGGTGTGTTCGTCGCTCGGGGGCACCGCGGCCGGGTTTCACACCGATCGGTGGGCCGCGTCGTACCGGGCCAGCGCGAGCGAGATTCTCGGCCCCGACACCACGACCCACGCGTTTGCCGCCACGTTCGGCCCCGATCCGGACGCGCTGGCGGCCGTCGCCGCGAGCAGCGAGGTCGCCGCCGCGGCGGCCGCACTCGACGAGCGCGTCGGTGATCGGCATTGCATCGTGCGTTGTGATCGCATGGAGCCCTCGAAGAACATCCTGCGCGGATTTCACGCCTACGAGGAGCTCCTACGCGACGACGCGACTTGGCCCGGTCGGGTCACGTTCGTTGCGGAGCTGAACCCGTCGCGCGAATCACTCGTCGAATACCGCGACTACCGCAGCGAGGTGGAGACCACCGCTGCGCGCATCAACGACGAGTGGGCGACCAGCGATTGGGAGCCGATCATCCTCGACACCCGCGACGACTTCCCGCAGTCGGTGGCCGCACTCCAACGCGCCGACGTACTCCTGGTGAATCCAGTTCGCGACGGACTCAACCTCGTGGCGATGGAGGGACCGCTGCTCGGAACGCGCGATCCGGCGCTGTGTCTCTCACGCGAAGCCGGTGCGTTCGATCTCTTGCGCGATCACTGTCTCGCGGTCCATCCGTTCGACATCACGCAGACCGCGAACGCGCACGCCACCGCGCTCACCATGGAGCCCGCGGAGCGAGCGACGCGCGTGGCGGGGTTGCGCGACGCAGCGGGCGCGCGCCCGGCGTCGGCCTGGCTCGACGCGCTCGTCAGCTACGCGCGCTGAGCGCGTCGGCGACGTCGGTCAGCCACACCAGAAACCCACGCGGACCGTCGACGAGCACATCGGCCCGCGCGATCAGCTCGGCCGGTGCTTCCGGAGACCGCACCCCGACCCGGAGCGCGTCGGCCAGGGTTCCGTTCGCAGTCATGCGGTCCAGCGCGTCGAAGCCGCTGAGATCACCGTGATCGTCACCCGCGAAGAGGGCCGCGCCCATCCCCGTCGCGAGCAGCTCGACGCCGTCGCCCTTGTCGACGGGGAGCGGCGGCCGGAGCTCGACCGCCATTTTCGTCGGGTAGATCTGGAGGCCGTGTGCCGCCGCGGCGGCGTCCGCCCACGCGCGTGCCCGATCGCCGAGCCCCGGCGTGGTCCGCCAGTGCAGGGTGACCGCCACGGTGCCCTTCCGCTCCACGAACACGCCGGAAAGCTCAGCATCAGCATCAGCGGCATCGGCCACGCCCGCGATCGGTGCGGCGTACCGCTGCGCACGGGGGTCGACCACGACCTGTCCACCCTCCCATCGCTCGAGCCCGTACTGGCCCACCAGCGCCACGCCCTCGACGGGAACCACGCGGCGGAGGAACTCGACCGGACGTCCGCTCACGATCCCGACCCGTGCTACCAGGGTCGTGAGTCGAGCGATGACCTCGACCACTCCGGGGAGCGCCACGGCATCGTCGGGATGATCGACGATCGCGGAGAGCGTTCCGTCGAAGTCCATGAGGATCGCCGTGCGCGTTGGATCCGCTGCGAGTCCCTGCCACCCGCCCGTGGTGATCACCGCGCCTCGCGAACTGCGTCGGTCGATCAGGAACCGATGACGATGATGCAGTCGGCGTCACCCGTAGTCGGCGGCGGCGTTGGCATCGCTTGCACCTTCGCGCCAGGCACCAGCGGAAGGAGCGCGCTGCACACCGCGGCCTTACCGACCTTCGCGTCGATCACCGAGCCGGTGCGCACCGGCGCGTTATTCGCGGCCAACGTCTTGTATCCCTTGGCCTTGAGCGTGTTGGTGAGCGTGCCCGCGACTCCGCCCCGGCCCGATCCGTTGAGCACCGCAACCGTCACCTCACTCGGCGGGACCGCCACGGCCTTGGCGGTGGTCGGAGAAGTACTTCCAGTGCCGCCCGCGACCGTGGTCGTGGTGGTCGACGTCGACGATGTTGTCGATTTCGCGCCGCCGTCACCCACGGGACCGTCGTTGCCGTCGTCGATCGCGTTCAACAACACGATGCCGAGGATCACCGCGACTGCGATCAACGCCGCGCCGCGTGCGGCCGAAAATCCGCCGCCGCTCATGCCGCCCGCGCTGCGTCGCTCACTGCGTCGGTTGCCGGGTCCACCGTTCGGATCGTTCATCAACTGCGCCTCGAAGTACCAGCCCCGTCGGCGCAATCCGACAGCTCGATTGCCGCGTCCTGGGGAGCTCGATCCTGACGGGTCGACCCTATCGGCTCACGCCCCACCAGACAGGGAACCGGGGCCGGCCAAGCCGGACCCATCGCTCCGCCGCGCCATGTCACTGCGGCGCGGCGACGAAGGGTCAGGCGGTCCGAATCCAGAACCCCGAACCGCTCCGACGTTCCTCCGTGATCTCAGGCAGCGCCGTCCACAGCGGGCCCAGTTGCGCATTGAGGTGACCCCGCGACGCGATGTAACGGGTCGGGAACTCGATCGAGGAACCGCCGGCGCCACCAAGCAAATAAGCGCCGAAGAGATACTGCTCGGAGCACCAACTCCACAGCTTCTCCGGCCCGTAATCCTCGGGAAGCGGAATGTCGTGCACGCCCAGCTCGACGCCCGACGCCAGCCGAGGAACGACCTCGAGAAAGGTGACCATCGCATCCGAGTTCTGGAACGCGAGGTGCGAGCCGTCGATGAAACACACATCGTCTCCACCAAGCCGGTCGAACACGGTGAGATCTGCGTCTTCGAGCGGTATGCGAATCGTCTCGTCGCAGATGGCGTCGATCTCCGCGCGCGGGTGAGGATCAACCGAGATGATCTTGGTACGCAGGCCGTGATCTCGGATCGCCCGCCGCACAAACTTGGTCGAGTTTCCCGATCCCACCTCGAGGTAGAGCGCGGGGTCACGGGAAGTCACGAGCGAGTAGAGACGCGCGCCGTCCATACTCGGCATCCAGCCATTCGACCAGAACGGCTGCTCGACGTCGGTGGGACGCTCCATCGCAATTTGCGCCAGGTCCGGGACGAGTTCCGCGATCTCTGCGCAGGCAGCTCGGTACCGGTCGTCGCCGGTTTCGATCAACGCGACGAGTGCCGCGTTGTCGGGTAGTCCCCACGCCTTGCCCCAACGTCCCTTCGGCTCGACGGGGTAGTCGAGTATCGCCATGGTCTTGCCGCGGCCGCGCACGATTCGGTCGGCCTTCGCAAGCACCAGCTTCTGAAATTTTCCGGTTGATCGCGCGCGCGCCGCACGCGCGATTCTGGACAGCTGCATCGCGCCAACGTACCCGAAGGACGTACCCGCGGCGGCGCCGTCCCGGCAACGCGCATTCCGCGACTCCGTTGAGCCGGAGGTCGGAGTCGAACCGACGACCTGCGGTTTACAAGACCGCTGCTCTGCCAACTGAGCTACTCCGGCGTGGTTCGCAGGCTACAAGCGGGCGTCCGTGTCGCCGTGATGCCGGCGCTGCGCGACGGCGTGCAGCGCGACTGCCGCGGCCGCCGACACGTTGAGACTCTCGAGCCGACCGTAGATGGGGATCGACGCGATCACGTCACACCGATCGCGGGTGAGACGAGCCAATCCGGCGCCCTCGGCGCCGAGCACCACGACGATCGGGCCGTCGGCGACGCCGAGCTCAGTGACCGTGGTCGTGCCATCCGCGTCGAGACCGACCGTCCATACGCCGGCGCGCCGTGCTTGCTCCAGGAAGGCGGGAATGCCGCCGACCGTGGCGATTGGGACGTACTCCACCGCGCCAGCCGCGGCCTTGAGCACTGTCGGTCCGAGGCCCGCGGCGCGATGCCGTGGAATGATCACACCCGTCACACCGGCGGTTTCGGCCGTACGCAGGATCGCACCCAGATTCCCCGGGTCCGTAACGCCATCGACGGCCACAACAAACGCGTCCGGCGCGCTCAGCAACGCATCCACCGACGCGGCCACGACCGGCTCCGCGCGAGCGAGCACACCTTGCGGCGCTTCGCATCGCGCGAATTCCTCCAACCGTGCCGGCGCCACGCGCCGCACGCGTACGCCGATGCTCTGCGCGAGCTCCTCGATCTCGAGTGCGCCGCTCGCGCGCTCGACGATCCAGACTTCACGAACGTTGCGCCGGCGCGCCCGCAAGAGCTCCCGTACCGCGTGGAACCCTTCGACTTGATCCCCGCCTAAGAATTGCTCGTTCGCTCGGTCTCGGGAGCCAGGTGCGCGTCGGGACGCTGCCTCGCGGCTCGCCTCCGCTGCGCTGCGGCTCGGGTTGCCGGACGCGTTCCGCGTTCGGTCTCGGTCTCGGTCTCCGGAGTTGGGTCCCGCGCGGCCGCCGCGGTCGGTGCGGCGGGTCATCGGTGCCAGACGGTGCCGCTCGCGGTGTCTTCGATCACCACGCCGCGCGCCGCGAGGCCGTCGCGGAGGCGATCCGCTTCCGCGAAGTCCTTCGCAGTGCGCGCGTCATTGCGAGCCTGCACCAAGGCGTCGATCTCGGCATCGTCGTCGGCCGCGACCGCGTCATCCGTGAAGCCGAGCACGTCGAGCAGGTCACCTACCGCAGCCACGCAGCCGGCGGCCGTATGCAGGTTGTCGGCGTCGAGCGCGGCATTCGCGCGCCGGACCGCTTCGAAGATCGCCGCAATCGCGCCCGGGGTTCCGAAGTCGCCGTCCATGGCAATTCGGAATGCCGCAATCGCAGTCTCGTCGGCCGACGCGGCCGGAAGCTCCACGCGAGCGGTCCGACGCAGCAGGTCGTCGATGCGCGCCATGCCCTTCCGGGCCGCGCCCAGTTCACTCGCGGTCAACTCCATCTGCGACCGGTAGTGCACCTGGAGCACCGCGAGCCGGAACGCGCGCGCGCCGTGATCATCGAGCGCGCCGCCCAGCGTGGTGAAGTTGCCGAGCGACTTGCTCATCTTCTCTTCGCCGACCATCACCATGCCCGAGTGAATCCAGTGCCGGGCAAACGGGTGGCCCGCGGCCTCGGCTTGGGCCCGTTCGTTCTCGTGGTGCGGGAACACGAGATCGTCGCCACCGCCATGCAGATCAAACCCATCGCCGAGGATCGCAAGCGACATCGCCGAGCACTCGATGTGCCACCCCGGGCGGCCACGACCCCACGGCGAGTCCCAATCGGGCTCGCCGGCCTTCGCCGCTTTCCACAACGCGAAGTCGACCGGGCTGCGCTTCTGCTCGTCGACCTCCACTCGCGCACCGGCGCCGTCGAGCAAGTCCTCGAGGCGGCGACCCGAGAGATCGCCGTAGTGCTCGTACGACGGCACCGAAAAGTAAACACCTTCACCTTCGATCACGTACGCGGTGCCGCGATCGACGAGCTCACGGATGAGGTCGATCATCGGCGCGACGAACTCGGTCGCCCGAGGCACTTCGTCGGGCCGTCGCACGTTCAGTCG
>JANYLF010000232.1 GCA_025357995.1 Acidimicrobiia bacterium
CGCAACCAGCGCGACCGCGAAGACGAGGGTTGCCAGCATGGCCTTGCGGATCATTCGTGCTCCTTGGGTTCGTGACGGATACAGATGGGTCAAGTGCTGAACTAGCCCGCGGTCACCGGGGTGGACGCGGTCGTCGAATCGACATCGGTGAGGAACGCCGTAATGGTCAGCGTCCACGTACCGGGGAACGGAACGACGATGTTGGAACCGGCATAGAAGCCGGTGTTCTCGTGGGAAAGCTTGATCGGGATCGGCGCGACACCGCGCCCAGGATTCGAGAGCGTCGCGTTGGCGTCCACCAAGTCGCGGGGGAGTCCGGCCGGGGTCGTGACCGTCACGTGCAACACGTTGGGTTGCCCGACGTGCACGCCGCCCACAAACGTCGAAGGACCGAAATGGACTCCGAAATTGACCTTGCCCGCCTTCAGGCTCACCTCGACGGGACCGGTCGACGCAACGGAATGTGGCGGTGACGTGTTCACCAACATTGCGGTGATCGCGAGCACCACCGCGCCGAACACGAGCTCGCCGCGCACACTCCGCTTCAAGCGCGACTGGTGACCGTCGGTGACCGTCGCGGTGTCCGCCTGGACCAGCGTGGCCACGCCGCCCTCATCGAGGACGTCGTTGAACGGTATGGCCGCGGCGGCCACGGGGATCGGTTCCGTCGCCGGCTTGGCGAAGATGCCCATTCCGGGGCCGTGGACGAGGCGTCGACTCCAGGCCGCGATGAGCAGGATCCCGCCGAACGCCACGAGCTTCACGATCAACAAGCGGCCGTAGTCACTGTTCCACAGAGCACTGAAGGGTTGCAGTTGGCGGAGGGCCTGGAACACCCCGGTCACGACGATCAGCACGACCGCACCGAGGGCGAGGCCCGAGAACCGTTCTGCGACGCGCGCGTACGAATGCTCGTCGGTGCGCGCGATCGCGAGCATGACCAAACCCCCGAGCCACACCGCCATGCCGAGTACGTGGAACATATCGGCCGGTAGCGCCAGCATCGTCCACCGACCCGTCGAGGCGTGCCCCGCGAGGCCCGGGGTCGCGGAGAGTGCGAGTCCGACCGCGCCCGCGGCGGCGAACCACCAACCGGGCAGCGGCCCATGACGCCTGATCATCATGCGCAGGAGCAGTGACGCGACGAAGAGCAACAGCAGTCGCGCCATCCACACCTTGCCGAAACGCGTATCCCACACCGCCGAGATCTGATCGGAAGCGAAGACGTCGCCGAGCGTTCCTCCCGAGGTATACGGACCCTGGAGGAGAAATCCGAAGACAGTGCTCGCGGCGGTGAGTACGAGCGAGCCGAGAAGGAGTTGGCGCACGCGCGGCACGTGGCGGCCTTGGGGCCAGAGGTACGCCGCGAACCAGCCCGCGCCGAGGAGCAACGCCAATCCGACGAACACACCGAATCGCATCACACCGAAGAGCACCCCGACGGTGGAGTCGCCCTTCTCCCCTGCGCTCGCCTTCTCCGTGAGCTGCTGCGCGTTCTTTCCGGTCGCGCTCACGCCGTAACCCCAGGTGAACGCGCCCTGCACCGGATGCGAATCGGCCGAGGTCGCTCGCCACGCCACGGTGTAGAGGCCCTTGGTCAGCTTCGGCAGCGCGACCCGGACCTCCTTGCTGTTGCTCCCCGGATGAAACGGCTTGCCGATCTCGACCGCGGCTCCCGTCCCGTCGATGAGACGGATCCCGTCGGAGCGCACGTCGACTTTCTCGCTAAAATCGAGCGTGACCGCCTTGGGCGCAGTCGTCAACGATGCTTGCGGTGCCGGGTCCGAACCTTCGAGTACCGCGTGGGCAAATGCGGGCGCGGCGAGCGCGAACAGCACCGTGAAGGTCACGATGACGAAGACGATGGCGCGACGCACGCGTCGTATCAACGGTGTCATCCAATCGCCGCACGGCTCGGCGCGGACACCGCGTCGGTCGGTGACGTACGCGCGAGCATCCACACGGAGGCAAGTCCCGCGACGTTGGCCGCGTGGGCGAGCGCCGATCCGGGGACCGAGCGACCGGCGATCAGATCGTCGAAACAGCTCCACGCGAGTCCGACCACGACCACGGCGAGCACGGGCAAGAGGCCTTGAGCGCGCGCCGGTTGCCAGGCCGCAATGACGAGTCCGATCGCCAGCGCAGCCGAGAACACGCCGATGTGACGCGCGTAGTGCATGTGCATCATGTCGCCGTGCCCGAGCAGGAGCGGGACGGCGGCGACGGCCTGCACGATCGCGATGATCAGGGTGACGATCCGCAGGGTACGAACATGGTCGTGGACGCGGACACTGGGAGCCGGCAGCGCGGCCAAGATCGCGTCAGTGCGATCCGGTTCGACCGGCGCGGCCTGGACGCGCACCGATCGATGGAGCCCGGTCGCCTCGACCGACCAGGACCGACAACCCTGGCAACCCGAGACGTGCGCGGCCACGACAGCAGGAGGAATCGAGGGGTCCTCGCCGTCGAGGTTTGCGGAGATCGAAAGACGAATCTCTGAACAGTCCATGACGAGTAGTCGTGCGCCGCCGCAGAAAAGTTCCCGGGAGGCCTGAATTCCGCAATCGGCCCCGCCCCGCTAACGTCGCCCGCCGTGGATCGGCTGACCGCAACGCTGCTCTCCGCCCGAGATGGCGACGACGCAGCCCTCGCCGCCGCGATCCGCCTGGCTCAACCCGAGGTCGCGCGATTTCTCCGCACGCTCGTGAATCCAGCCGACCTCGAAGACGTGGTGCAGGACACCTTCGTGCGGGCGTACCGCGCGCTCCCGCGCTATCGGGGCGACGCCTGCGGCCGGACGTGGCTCCTCACCATCGCGCGACGCGCCGCGGCTGATGCAACCCGGCGAGTCGTGCGACGGCGACGTACCGACGAGCAGTCCATACCGGCGGGGTCCTCCGACACCGCGATCGACTCCACGCACGCCCTACGCGCGCTCGTCGACGGTCTCGACCCCGAACGGCGCGAGGCCTTCGTCCTGACCCAGATCGTCGGGTGCTCGTACGCGGAGGCTGCCGCTATCTGCGGCGTGGCGATCGGCACCATCCGTTCACGCGTGGCTCGGGCACGCGAGGTACTTGTCGAACAGGTGCACGCGGCCCGCAGCGCATGACCACGGGTCGCGTCGGCGCGGCCGCCATTGCCTTCGCGCTCGTCCTGCTGACTGCCGCGCCCGCCGGGGCGCACACCACCAGCGGACCGCCGGCGAGCAACTACGCCACCGTTCTGGGCGGGCTTCGCCCGCGCGCCGATGGCGTCATTGTCTCCCTCGCACCGGATCGCGAATCGTTGGAGCTGCGCGTCACCGGAGCCGCGCACGTCACGATCCTCGGCTATAGCGACGAGCCGTACCTGCGCGTCGACGCGCGAGGAGTGTTCGAGAACCTCGCCTCGCCCGCAGTCGTGATTAATCGATCACGCATACCGTCGTCGATCGCGCCGCCGCATCCGTCGGCCAGGACGGCCGGGCAGGCGCACTGGGTTCGGATCTCCGACCAGCCGATCGCCCGGTGGCACGACCATCGCGCACACTGGATGGGCGGCGCGACGCCGTCTGCCGTCCGGCGCGACCCGGGCCGAACGCAGGTGATCACCGCGTGGGAGATCCCGATCCGCATCGACAGTGCGCTCGGCACGATCAGCGGGACCATTCGCTGGGACCCACCCCCGGCGTCGTGGCCCTGGTGGGTGTCCGCGGCCGCACTGACTGGCGGTGTCCTGGTCGCGGTACGGACCCGCACTGCGCGCGCCATGCTCGTCGGCGTGGTCCTGGTGATGGCGGGAGTGGCGGCGCTGCACTTCTGGGCGGCGTGGCCGTTCTCGCTCGGGACGACCGTCGGCCGGATCGGCGAGGGTCTTCCCTCGATCGGTGCAGTCCTGGTGTGTCTCGTCGCGCTCGGATGGATTGCGCGACGCGGGGTGTGGTCGGCGGCACCTGCGCTCGTCCTCGCCGGTCTGTTCGTCTTCGTCAGTGGCGGTCTGGCGGACCTGCCCACCCTTTCTCACGCGCACGCGCCCAGTCGCATGGCTCCCGAGGCTGCCCGGCTGCTCGTCGCCCTCGCGCTCGGCTTGGGGCTCGGTATCACGCTTGTCGGCGCGACACGGCTCCGAGCGCCTCGTCCCTCCACCTGACAGGCTGGTTCGATGGCAACCACCTTCACCCGCATCATCGAGGGCGAGCTGCCCGGGCGATTCGTCTGGCGCGACGACGAGTGCGTTGCCTTCCTCTCGATCAACCCGTTGCGACCCGGTCACACGCTGGTGGTACCGCGCTCGGAGGCGGACCACTGGATCGACCTGCCCGCCGACGCGAACGCGCACTTGATGCGCGTCGCTCACGAGATCGGCGCAGCGCAGATGGCCGCGTTCACCCCCGCTCGTGTCGGCCTCATCATCGCCGGACTCGAGGTTCCTCACGTGCATCTGCACGTGGTCCCTATTCAGCGTGAAAGCGATCTCAACTTCGCCAATGTGGACCTGGCGCCATCCGCTGATTCCATGGACACCGCCGCCGCGGCGATTCGTTCGGCGCTGCGGGCGCGCGGCGCACCGCACGTGGCGGACTGAAGCAACGGCGGCCTCGAGCTCGCTCGCTTAGCGACAGCTCAACGCGCGGCGGAGCGCAGTGAGGTTGGCACGCATCGACGAGAGGTAACCCGCGAACTCGGTGACACCGCGCGGAGATTCGATCGGGTCGAGGACCGCGGTCTTCACGCCCGCCTCGCGCGCCAGCGTGCGGGCCACACGCGGTGACACCAAGGTCTCGGTGAAGACGGTGGTTACGTGCTCGCGCCGCACGAGATCAGCGAGGTCGGCAAGGCGATGCGGGTCGGGCTCCTGTTCGGGAGAGATTCCCGCGATCGCCTCCTGACGGAGTCCGTACTGCGACGAGAGCCGCGCGAACGCCGCGTGCGCGGTCACGATGACCGTGCGTACGCAGTGCGCGAGCCCGGCGCGGTACTGGCGATCGAGGTTGCGGAGTTGCGCCAAGAGTCGCGCCTCCCGTTGGCGGATCTCGGAGCGCCGAATCGGGAAGACCTGCTCGACGCGCGCAGCCAGCAGCGTCACCACGCGTTGCATGGTGACCGGGTCAAGCCACACGTGTGGGTCCGAACCGCCGTGCAGTGAATCGAGCACGAACACCGCACCGCCTCCACGGTTGCGCGCGGCGCGTTCGATGGCGGGCTGGAAGCCGCGGCCCATGACCACCACCAACTTTGCGTCGATGATCGAGTCTGCATCGTTGGTGGTGAGCTCGAGGTCGTGCGGTTCCACCCCCGGCGGGGTGAGGTCTCGCACCGGGACTTGCGCACCGACGAGCGCGCGCATCGTCGCCGCGATCGGGAAGAACGCCGCGACGGCCGACGGTCGCCTCGACCCTGTGCCACCGTTCGTTCCGCACGCGCTGAGCGCGAGGGTGAACGTCAGCGTCGCCACCACCGCCCGTCGCACGTCGTTCCTCCTGAGAATGGTTCCCAATAACTTCTCCGTATAGTATTGGGAATCACTCTCAATATGCCAACCACCGCTACGCCAACCACCGTTCTCACCGCGCACGCGCTGTCGTTCGCCTACGACGAAGCGCTCGTGGTCGACGACGTCGGCTTCTCACTCGCCCCCGGCGAGTTCGTGGCGCTCGTCGGCCCCAACGGATCGGGCAAGTCCACCCTCCTGCGTCTTCTTCTCGGTCTCCTGCGCCCGGCCACCGGACACGTGGAGCTGTTCGGTGCCGCGCCGGGCGAGCTCGATGAGCCCGGGCGACTCGGCTACGTCCCCCAGCGCGGGCGACTCACTCCAGAACTCCCGACGACCGTGCGCGAGGTCGTCGCGGGGGGTCGGCTTTCGCGCCGCGCGTGGTGGCGGCGGCCTACCGCGGTCGACCGAGATGCGGTCGAACACGCACTCACCGCGGTCGCACTCACCGACCTCGGCGACCGACTCGTCACCGAGCTCTCCGGCGGCCAACAGCAACGCGCCCTCATTGCGCGCGCGCTCGTCGCCGATCCCGAGCTGTTGATTCTCGACGAGCCGGTGGCGGGAGTTGACGCCGAGTCGCAACGACTGTTCCGCGATTCACTCATCCATCTCGTTCAAGCCCACCAGACCACGGTGCTCTTGGTATCGCACGAACTCGGTGCAGTCGCGGCCGACCTCGATCGCGTCATCGTGCTGAAGCAACGCTTGATGTTCGATGGCCCACCCGCCGATCTCGCGGCGCGGGGCGTGAGCCTCGGGATTCATGCCGAGGATCTACCGCTGTGGCTCGAGGACATGCAGTGAACCTGCCGCTCCCCTGGCCGTTCGACCGCGAGTACATGCAACTCGCGCTCGTGGTCGGCATCATCGTGGGCGCGTGCGCTCCGCTGGTGGGGACCTTCCTCGTCGACAAACACCTTTCCCTGATGGGCGACGGCATCGGCCATCTCGCATTCGCGGGCGTGGCCGGGGGCTTGTTGCTCTCGATCTCGCCGATCTGGACCGCGCTCGGTGTCGCGGTGGCGGGCGCGCTCGCGGTGGAGTGGCTCCGAACGCGCGGCCGCACGTCCGGCGACCTCGCGTTGGCCCTCTTCTTCTACGGTGGAATCGCGGGCGGCGCGGTGCTCGCGAGCCGAGCCGCGACCGATGGCATCACCGTCAACGTGCTGCCGTACCTCTTCGGCTCGATCCTCACCGTGACACCGGGGGATCTGTGGATGGTCGGCGCGATCGGTGCGACGATCGTCGCATCCGTCGTGTTCGCGCACCGCGCCTGGTTCACGATTGGACTCGACGACGAGTCGGCGCGCGTCATGGGACTCCCCGTCACCGCGCTCAACTCGCTCCTCGCGGTATTGACCGCCGTCACAATCGTCGCCGCGACGCGCATCGTCGGCGTGCTCCTCGTGGCCGCGCTGATGGTGTTGCCCGTGGCCTCGGCGCGGATCGTGGCGCGGTCCCAACGCCAGACATTGCTCCTGGCCACCGTCACCGGTGTGATCTCGTCCGTGATCGGCCTCGGCATCGCCCGGATCTGGGGCCTGGCGCCCGGCGGCACGATCGTCCTCGTGAGCGCCGCGATCTTTGCGGTGGTGTCTGTCCTCCGCGGCAAGACCCACGGCGCACCAATCGGCCACCACTAACCACCGGTAGCCTCCGAGCCGTGCGGTTACAGGGGGAGTTGGCGCTCGTCACCGGGTCGACCTCGGGGATCGGCGCCGCGATCGCGACCCGGTTCGCCGCGGAGGGCGCTTCGGTGATCGTCACCGGTCGCGATGAGGACCGCGCCAACTTCGTCGTCGCGACGATCACCGCCGCGGGTGGCACGGCGCATTCGGTCCTCGCCGACGTCGGTGACGAATCCCAATGTGTGCGGCTCGTCGCCGAGTCCGCCGCGCGACTTGGCGGATTGACCGTCCTTGTGAACAACGCGGTCGCCAGCATTGTCGACGAACACGACGGCGCGGTCGCGGATCTCACTACCACCGCGTGGGACGCGTCGCTGCGCGTCAACTTGAGCGCGCCAATGTGGCTCTGCCGCGCCGCGATTCCTCTGATGCGCGCGGCCGGCCGAGGTTCAATCGTCAACATCTCCACGCGCCAAGCCGAGCGCGCGAGCAAGGGCTACGCGGCATATGTCGCCAGCAAGGCCGGGCTCAACGGACTCACGCGCGCGATCGCGGTCGACGAGGCGCAACACGGAATCAGGTGCAATACCGTGAGCCCGGGGTACGTGCTCAACGAGCGGAGGGATGCCGAGATCACTCCGGAGCGCCGCGCGCGACTCGAGGCGATGCATCTCACTCGCCTCGGACAAGCGGATGACGTTGCCTACGCCTGCGTGTACCTCGCGAGCCGCGAGAGCGAATTCCTGACCGGCGTCAACCTCCCCCTCGACGGTGGGGGGAGCGCGGCCCGCGGCGCAGTACTGGGATGATCGGCTGATGCACGACCGCATCTCGATCAGTGCGATCAGCACGTTCGACTGGCCGCTCGATCAAGACCTCACGTTCTACGCGGCGGCGGGCATCACGAACGTGGGTATCTCCGTGGCGAAACTCGAACGGTTCGGCTGGGACAAGGGGACCTCACGCATCGTCGACGCGGGCCTGCGGGTCACGAACCTCATCGGCCTCGGGCCATTTCATCTCGCGCACCCCGATCGCTGGGGCGAGCAACAGGACCGGTTGGAACGCGCGCTCGACGTTGCGGAGCGCGTGAATGCCGAGTGTCTCGTGGTCACGACAGGACCCGCGGGACCCCTCACGTGGGAGGCCGCGGCCGACGCGTTGGAGCATGCTCTCGCACCGATCCTGCGTGAGGCGCACGCGCGCAACATCCCGTTCGCGATCGAACACACCAACTCGTTGCGCGTGGACGTTGGGTTCGTGCACACGTTGCGCGACGCGATCGACCTCGCCCGGTCGCTCAAGGTAGGTGTGTGCATGGAGATCAACGCGTGTTGGGCCGAGCGGGGGCTCGCAGCCACAATCCGTGAGGGCATCGAGACGCTGCAACTCGTTCAGGTCAGCGACTTCAAGGTCGGCACGCTGTCGACGCCGAACCGACTCGTCCCCGGCGACGGCGACATCCCGCTGGCGCGCATCATCGGCGACGTCCTACGCGCGGGGTACCGGGGTTGTTTCGATCTCGAGCTGATCGGCCCCGCAATCACGAACGAGGGCTACGAATCCTCCATCGCGCGCTCCATGACTGTGCTGGAAGAGCTGCTGCCCGCCCCCGCCACCGAGATCGCCAGGAACGACTGAGCAGGAACCAGTAGCTTGCAGCACGAGGCGCCGAGCACTTTCCGCGCCCTTGGCAATCGCAGATCGAATTTCCGAGCGGGCAGACGCGAGTTCTGGATGGACAAGAACCCAGTGGCGAAGTCCCGGGACTCAGGTCCTCGGCGCCGGGGACGTCGTTGGCTGTTGCCAATCGCCGGCTTCGTACTCGCGGTCTGCGCCGCCATCGGCTGGTACGCGTGGCAGCAATATCAGACCCTGACCTCTTCCAAGTACCGCGTGGTCGACTACACCGTACCCACGGCGCCCCGACTCGTTGCCGTGTCCGGAGAGACTGTCTACCGCATCGACCCGACCGAGTCATCGTTGTCGTATGCGGTGAACGAGAACCTCTTCGGTGAGGACTTGAGCCGGGCTCGAGGTCGCACCAGCGGGATCGCCGGCGATGTTGTGGTGAACACGACCGAACCGGGGAAGAGTCGGATGGGTCGGATCGTCGTCAACGTCGAGCAGCTCCGCTCGGACAACAGCCTCCGAGACGCGCGGGTGCGCGCGACCAACCTCGAGTCTCACCGGATACCCCTCGCGTATCTCGACGGCGCGGATCTGCACGGTCTCCCGTCGTCGATCGTCGACGGCCGGCGCTATCGCTTCACCATGCCCAGCCGTCTCACGGTCAAGCAGAAGGCGGCGGCGGCGACGTGGGCCGGCGACGCTGGGTTGAAGGACGGCAAGCTGCTCGCGACGGCTACGACCACGGTGAAAATGTCCACGTTCGGCATCGGACCGATCAGCGTCGCCGGCATCGTGAGTACCGCCGACGCCGTAACGCTCACCCTCACACTCACTGCACTCGACCCGTCGAAGTACACCGTGCCGACCACGATCGCTCCGCCGGCCTCGGAACCGCGATCGGGTGACAGTCCCTCGTTCAAGAGCGTGGTACTTCCCGCGATGGAGGCCAACTGCGCGTCGTGTCACCGTTCGGGAGAGGTCGGTGCCGCGCACTGGACGTTCGATCGTGCCGGCGATGCACAGAAGATCGCCGACGGTATCGGAACGATCGTGAACGCCGGATACATGCCACCATCGCCGGCATCGTCCAAGAGCGCCGCGTTCGCACACTCGAGGAGACTCGACCCCCGCACGGTCGCCGCCATCGTGAAGTGGGCGAAGGCCGGCGGTCCCCTCGATGTCCCCGCGACCCGGCGGGTCAAACCACGACACGGGCCCTCTCTGGCGCGTCCCCGCCACGACGTTGTGCTGGCGATGCCGGCGTCGTACACGGCCGCCGCCGGAACCGCGGACGACTATCGATGCTTCGTGCTCGATCCGCACTTCACGGCACCCACGTTCGTGACCGGATTCGAACTGACGCCGGGCGCACGGACTGAGATCCACCACGCTCAGCTGTTCCACGCGGATGCCGGACGCGTCGCCACGGACCTGGCCAAGTACGGTCAAGACGGCCGTCCCGGTTGGAGTTGCTATGTAGGCGCGTCCGACCTCACATTTGCGCCGGGAGTTGGTTTCGCCGGCCAGGCCGGCCTCATGGCCGCGTGGATTCCCGGCCAGGACCCGGTGCTCTTCCCGCAACATTCGGGGATCCTGTTCCAGCCCGGCGACGCGGTCGTCCTCCAGATCCACTACCACTACAACGCGGCCCCGAACCCTGATCGCACGACGGTCGCCCTGCAGCTGGATCCGGGAACCGCGCCGATCGAGAAGCTCGACATCGTCAACCCGGTGGCGCCGGTCGAGATCCCGTGTGCGCCGGGTGACACCGCGCCACTGTGCGACCGTGCCGCGGCACTGGCCCAAGCCCAACGAACCTATGGCGTTCTCGGCGCGGCGCTCGAGCCCGGTCTCCTCAGTCAGTGTCGAAAGACGGTCGACGGACTGCTCGCCACGGCCGAGCATCAGGTGGCGAGGTCGAGTTGTGATCATTTGGTATCCGAGTCCGGCCGGCTGGTCATGGTGCTCGGTCACATGCACATGCTCGGCCGGAGCTTCCGTATGACACTGGATCCGGACACACCAAGCGCACGGACACTGCTCGATATCCCGCGCTGGCAGTTCAACTGGCAGATGAACTACGAGTTGCAGCGACCGATCCACGTCCTCCGGGGCCAGAAGATCCGCATCGAGTGCAGCTGGGATCGTGCATTGGATCCGAACCGACCGTCGAAGTACATCGTGTTCGCCGAAGGGACCTCCGACGAGATGTGTTTCGGTACTTACGGGATCATCCGCGATTCACCATCGGCCGTGCCTTAGCCGGTGAACGGCACGATCGATACCGACGTGTCGCCCGCCGAAGTCGGGATGTACGCGACGCACAACTGCAGTGAGTCAGCTCGGAGCACCCCATTCGGACGCGGCGGCTCGGGGTTCGGGTGGGATCACGCGACCTTCGGCGACCGCGATGGCGTCCCAGTAGAAGTCCGGGAACTCGATCACCGCACCGTCTTCGAGGAACAGCTGCACCACCCACGCCTTCGCGACGACGGCGTCGCGGTCGGCATCGACCAACCGCTGTTCCACGATCTTCGCCTTTCCCCGGCGGGCCGACACCCGCACGCAACCGACGAGGCGGTCGTCGATCGTGGCCTCGCGGTCGTACGAGATGTGAAGCTCACGCACCACAACCGTGCGTCCACCGGCGCCGTGGTACTCGCCCCACCGCGGGCCCGGGCCCGCGCCGATGTACGCGATTCGGAGATCGTTCAACAACCGGGCAACGGCCGCATTGTTGAGGTGGCCCTGCCCGTCGATGTGTTCGGGCAGCAACGTGACCGGGACGACATATCGATACCCGGCGGTCGCGTGCAGCGCGCGCGTCATGCCCACATGAACGCGCCGCCGTCGGCCATGAACGTGTGGCCCGTGAGGTACCGGCACGCATCCGAACACAGGAACCACGCGAGCGGACCCATGTCCTTCTCCGGATCGCCCTGGCGTCCCATCGGACAGTTCTCCACGAAGATGCGATAGCCCTCGCTCTGTTTCGCCGCGTCGCCGTGATGATCCGCGGCCGCGGGTGCGATGCAGTTCACGACGATGCCATCGGCGGCCCACTCGCGCGCCGCGGTGCGCGTGAGCGCCCGTACCGCTTCCTTCGACGCGTTGTA
>JANYLF010000257.1 GCA_025357995.1 Acidimicrobiia bacterium
CTGACGCAAGTTCGAGATGAGCGGCTCAGGTTCGGACGCGGCGCGCCGACTCCGAAGCGTGGGCCCGGATCTCGTCTTCGCCGTCGACGTGACGGTCGCGCATGAGCACCACGCCGTCGACGACGACGGTCCGGACGGCCGCACCCGATCCGGCGTACACGAGCGCGTCGACCAAGGGCGATGGCAGCATCTCCGGGCTACTCGCATCGACGAGGAGGAAGTCGGCAGGCGCACCGACCGCGATCGGGGTGCCACCGAGCAGGGGCGCGGCGGCGCCGGTTGCGATGGCCCACGCGTCGGCCGCGGGGAGCGCCTTCGAATCGTTCTCGGTGTGCTTCTGCAACAGCGCGAGCGTCTTGAGATCGGCAAGGAGATCGAGCGAGTTGTTCGATGCCGCACCATCGGTCCCGATACCGATGGGGACCCCGGCGCGGCGCGCGGCGGTGTACGGGAACGCCCGGCCGACCGCGAGCTTCATGTTGGAGACCGGATTCGTCACTACCGTGGCGCCGCGTGCCCCGACGAGTTCGAGCTCCGCCTGGTCGAGCCACACTCCGTGCGCCAGGACGGTGCGCGCGTTAAGGAGTCCGAGGTGGTCCAGGTATTCGGCGGGCCGACATCCGTGCGCCGTGATGCAGTCGATGACCTCGCCTTCGGTCTCGGAGAGATGAATCTGCACCGGAACGTCGCGTGCCGCGGACAGCTCGGCGATGAGTCTCAGGACCGGTTCGTCGACGGTGTAGATCGCGTGGGGACCGAGACACGGCGTCACCCGAGGACCGAACTCGGCGAGACGATCCAGGCCTTCGGCCGCGGCCTCGGGGCGGGCATCGTCGGGCGCGCCGGGAAAACTCAGGAAGACCTGGCTGACCGTGGCGCGCAGGCCGCTGTCGATCACCGCACGCGCGACGTCGAACTGAAACCAGTACATGTCCCAGAAGTTGGTGGTCCCCGACCGCAGCATCTCGAGGCACGCCAAGCGCGTTCCCCAGTACACGTCGTCGCGGGTCATCTTCGATTCCGCGGGCCAAATGCGCGTCTCAAGCCACTCGATGAGCGGTAGGTCGTCGCCGTAGCCGCGCAGCAGCGTCATGGCGGCGTGCCCGTGCCCATTTACCAGGCCGGGAGTGAGTGCGAGGCCGCGCGCGTCGATGGTGTCGTCGGTGGGAGCCGCGGTCACGGTGGGTCCGAGTTCGATGATCAGACCGTCGACGGCGCGCAGGCCGACGGTGTCGCCGCGCCAACTCGCGTTGAAGACGCAGAGGCTCACGGGCTGCTCGTCGCGGCGAGCGCGGGGATCAACGCGTCGAGATCGGCGATGAGCCGCGCGCGATTGGCGCTCACGCCCGCGTGAAACTCGTCGATCGTGAGCGGCGCGTCACCGAGTCCGTTCGCCAGGTTGTCGACCACACACAGCGCGGCGTACGGCAGGCCCACCTCTGTCGCGAGCATGCACTCCGAGGCAACGGTCATACCCACGAGATCTGCCACGTGGGTGAGCGCGCGCACCTCGGCCGGCGTTTCGAATCGCGGCCCACTCGTTTGTGCATACACGCCGCCATCGTGAATCGGTGTGGCGGTCGTCGCGCGCCACGTGTCGACGAGTTGCGCCCGCCACGGCGCGTCGAACCGCGGAACCGTGTGACTGCGCGGGTCGTCGTAGTACGCGATCGCCTCGGCGGGCGCGTAGAAGTCGTCGACGATCGCGCACGTGCCGACGGGCCAGTCGACCCGCAAGCTGCCCACCGACGAGATCGCTACGACGCGGTCGACACCCGCGTCGAGCAACGCGCGGATGTGGGCTCGGTGGTCGATACGATGCGGCGGCGACCACTCGTCGAGACCATGGCGTTGGAGCACGATCGTGCCGTTCACATCGGTGACGGCCACGCCCGCGTGTACGACTCGTCCACCGGTGCGCGCGAACTCGCTCTCGCGCAGCGCACTCCCCGCGATGACTCCGAGTCGACCCACGCACGAGAGCTTGTCAGGCGCGTCACAACGCGGATGGGAGTGTTACCCAGATGAGAGAGCCCGCCAGAGGGCGGGGTAGCTCCGGTACTCGAGTTCTGGCTGCACGTAGCCAGTACGGATGAGCTCGTCGTGGAGCCGGGGGAGGTTGCGCATCGGTATGCCGGAGTCGACGTGGTGCGCGAGATGCCAGCCGGTGAAGTACGGGACGATCGTGAGCCGGGCGAGCCAGTGCTGGCGGACCGAGTGCGTGGTCTCGCGCCGATCGGACGAGTGCTTCATCCCACCGTGCTCGGCGATGCCGCGGAGTCGGTTGATCACCCGCCAGACGGTGAGGTGCGGCAAGAACCAGAGGATGAAGTACATCCAGGGATGACCGAATGCGGTGAAGAGGCCCAGCATTGCGAGCTGCACCGCGACAATGCCCCGCGCTTGACTGCGGACCTTCGCGTCTTGGGCAACCACACCGCGGAACAAGCCGCGCGTGAGTTTCCAACCGGTGATGCCGAGCGCGTCGCGTCGCAACTTGCGGACCATCGAGTCGCGCGGGATCGGATATCCGCGGTAAAGCGGAATGTCGGGTTCGTTTGGACCGAACTCTTCGCGGTGGTGCGCCATGTGACCGCGGCGGTAGAGGTCGATCGGCACGAACGCGGGAAACGCGATGAACCACTTGCCGAAGAAGTCGTTGGCCCTGCGGTTGGCGAACAACAGCCGGTGCGCGGCCTCGTGCATGAAGATCGCGAACCGCGCGTGGATCGGGCCCATCGCGAGAAAAGCGAGGATCCAGACACCGATGTTGTCGGTCCACGCGGTGAACACGAAGATTCCGATGGTCACGGTGTAGAGCACGATTGCATTGACGACGTTGCGCATCGACGGAATCTTGCGGAGGTGCTCACGCAGTTCGGGCTTCGGTTTCCCCGTTGGCGCGATCGGTCCAGTCGGGTCGGGGTCGGCCAGGAGGCGCGGCGCGGGAATCACCGTTGTGGTCATGGAAAAATGTTACGGTCATTACAACAGATGATGCAATCAAGTAACGTCCTCTCTCTCGAATCGGTCGAGGAACGGGCATTATCGGCCCGTTCCGTGATGGCCAGCCTGCTGTTGGGCCGGCGCCCGGCCCGCGCGTCCGCTCGCGATCTCGTGCGCTGGTGCGACCTCTTCGGTATCTCGGCCGGGACCGCGCGCGTGGCGCTGCACCGCATGACCGCGGCCGGCGAGCTTCGGCGAACCGGGTCCGCGTACGAGTTGGTCGGCGGTCTGGCACGGCGCCAACGCGAACAGGAGGCGAGTCTCACGCCGCACCGCCGACGGTGGAACGGCACGTGGCGGATGGCGGTCGTCGTCGGCGACGCGCGACCGGCCGCGGTACGCGCCGATGTTCGCGCGACCCTGGTGCGGGCGCGGTTCGCGGAATGGCGCGAGGGAGTGTGGATACGTCCGGCCAACCTCGACACCGACGAAGATCCGCGCTGCGCATGGCTCGACGCTCGTCCCGACGATGATCCGATCGAGCTCGCGGCACAGCTCTTCGCGCCCGACGAGTGGAGCGACACCGCAGTGTCGTTGGTGGCGAGGCTCGAGACGGCGACCCGAGACCTTCGCCTTGATTCATGGTCGGCGATCGCGCCCGCGTTTCTCAGTGGCGCGGCCGCGCTGCGCCATATCCGTGCCGACGCGCAGCTCCCCAACGCGCTGGTACCCCAACCCTGGCCGGGACCTTTGTTGCGCGCTCGCTACGTGAGCTACCAGCGCCAGTTCGAGGCGGCCGCTCGCACCTGGTTCCGCTCCGCGTGATGCAGTGAGGGAAACGAACCAGTTCAGTACCGCAGGTCGGTGACGAGACCGAAGTGGTCCGAGCCGTAGACGCCGTCCATGGGGGTGTCGCCGAGCAGCTCCGCGTGGACGACATCGCCCACTCCGCCGAGCTTCGGGTGCCCGACCAGCACGTAGTCGATGCGCCGATCCACGCTGAGGCTGGTGGCCGCCCATGGATTCGTGTTGGACCAGGTGGATCCAGGACCGTCCCCACCGTGCACCCATGCGTCGCGGAACCAGATGCCCGGTACCGGAACCGCGGCGTGACCGGTGAGCATCCGAATTTCATCGGTGTCGGGTTCGGCGTTGAGGTCGCCGCCGAGCACCGCCGGAAACGCGCGCGGCCGCGTGTCGCGCGCGAACTCCGTGATGGCGCGTACTTGTTCTTGGCGGATCGCGCCCTGGTCGCCGCGCCACGAAAGATGCGCGCAAAACGCCTGGATGGCACCGCGCGGCCCGTCGACCTCGGCGAACACGCACAGTCGCTCTTCGTCGTCGTCGTCCTGCGAGCCGTTCGGCGCGGTGAGAGGGAGCGTGCGCACCTCGGAGCGCGCGATGGGCCACCTACTGAGAACTGCATTGCCGGCGTGCACACCGTCGGCGAACGTGAGGTTCGACGCGTACACGTGGTGATAGTTGCCGAGCGCGGCCGCAAGCTCCGCGGCCTGCGAACGACCGTTGGGTTCGTCCCATACCTCGACCAACAGCGCGATGTCGGGCGCGGCGGCGCGGAGCTGGGCCTCGATGATCGGTCCGCGCACCTCCCACGCGGCGTACCGCGCCCAGATGTTCCACGCGGCGATGCGGACGGTGGTGTCGACGAGTGGGCCATATCCCGGGTCGAACGGTTCGACGATGGTCACGGACCGGAACCTACGACTCGCCGAGCCGCTCGGCGAGCGCGACCAAAGACCGCGCGACGCCTGCGGGATCGACCGTCATGTGCAGGTGCTCGCCGATGAGTTCCTCGACGATCCACCCGCGCCCTTTGGCGTCGTCAGCCTCCGCGCGGTACATCCCGCTGAAACGAAGGTACGCCGCGGGACCGGACCACCGGACGGGAGGAGGTGGCGCTTCCTCGACGGCCGCGAGCGTCACCCGTGGAAGCACCGACGCGAGTTCGACGCGTCGGCTTGGATCCGGGACCAGCGACTCCCACACCTTGGGACCCCACCATTCGGACCACCGCGGGAGTCCACCGTCAACCGCAAGTGACCGCACGTGAGCGACGAACCAATCGTCGGAATCTGGCTGATCGTCCGGACATTCGTCGGGCGCACGCGGAAGTTGGGCGTCGACGAACACGCATGGGACCGGCGTGTCGAGAGCCTCGGCCACGAGTGGGATGAGCCGACCGGCGGCGCTGTGCCCCACGAGCACGACGTCCGGTTCGTCTCGAGCCGCGCGTGTGATCGCATCAACGTGAGCCCGCCAGAACGGTGGTGGCGCGTCAGCGGGCGCGAGCTCCGGGACGCACACGCGATGCCCACTCGTCGCGAGCTCCTCTGAGACCCACTGCCATCCGCTCGGCCCGACGAGCGGACTCGAAACGAGGACGAAGCACGGCGACACCGCGGAAGCTTCGCGCGACGAAATCGGTCGAGCGGCCTATACCCCGCACGTGTCGACGTAGGTAAGGCTGCCCTTACTTACTGTCACGTGAACGACCGCATCCTCGCGGGCATGCAGGCGCTCTACACGGTGGAGAAGTAGCTACCGAGTCGGGGTGAACGCACAGGGCATGCGCTTGATGCCGTGAATGAACGAGCTCTGCAGGATCTCCGGTTCGGCGGTGATCTCGAGGTCCGGGAGGCGCTGGAACAGCTGCTCG
>JANYLF010000270.1 GCA_025357995.1 Acidimicrobiia bacterium
GTGTTCAACATCCTCGACTACGGCGCCATCGCCGACCGCAACGGCAACGGGGTCGCCGACCCCGAGGACCTCATCCTCGACCCCGCGTACACCAACGGCGTCGACAACGACGGCAACGGGTACGTCGACGACATCTCCGGCTGGGACTTTCTCTTCGGCGACAACAACCCGCTCGACACCGTCAACTACGGGCACGGCACCGGTGAAGCTCAGGACTCGACTGCGGCCGACAACGGCATCGGCAACGTGGGGACCTGCCCGCAGTGCACGTTCATTCCCGTGCGCGTCGGCGACTCGTTCATTGCCGACGGTGGGAGGTTCGCCGCGGGCGTGCTGTTCGGGCTCGACTCGCACGCGGCTGTGGTCCAAGAGGCGCTCGGCGCGATCACCAACCCGCGTCAAGCACAACAGGCGATCGACGCCGCGTACCGACGCGGTGTGCCCGTCATCGCGTCGATGGCGGATGAAGCGTCGAAGCATCCGAACTTGCCGGGCGCACTCGAGCACACCGTTGCCGTCAACTCCGTGCGCGATACGAGTTCCCCCAAGAGCTACCTCGCGCTCAACGGATGCACGAACTACGGCGGGCATACGTTCCTGTCCATTCCGTCGTCGTCGTGCTCGTCCGAGGCCACGGGGATCATGAGTGGCGTGACCGGCTTGCTCGTCAGCGAGGCGCGCGACCGCGGGCTCACCCTCTCCACGAACGAGATTCAGCAGCTCATCCGATCGAGCGCCGACGACATCGACTTCTCCACGCCGAACGCAGTGGATCCGGCCAACGATTTCCTGAGTGGCTCGACGGTCCGCTATCCGAGCACCGCCGGATGGGACGCGACGCACGGCTACGGGCGCTTGAACGCGTACGAGCTCATCAAGCGCGTGCGCGACGCGCAGATCCCGCCCGAGGCAGATCTCACGAACCCGAAATGGTTCTCCGTCCTGCCCGCGACCGGCACCCTAAAGTTGCGTGGTCACGTCGCGGCGCCCCGCGCCGACGCGTACTCCTACCGGGTCGAGTGGGCCGCGGGTCTCCAACCGCCGGCGTACCCCGCGACCGATACCTGGAACACGGTCGGCGGCGAAGAACACCGCACAAGGCCGAAAGACGGCACCCTCGCTACGCTCGACCTCGCGAGTGTCGCGGCGGCGCTCGGGGGCGCGAACGGCCCGCCCGTCGATCTCCAGAACGGACGCAGCGAAGAAGAGAAGTTCAGCGTGCGTCTGCGCGTGATCGTTACCGCGGAAGGCGGCGCGACCAATGGGCTCCGCGGGGAGTCGCAGAAGCAGGTCTTCGTGCACAACGATCCGGATCTCGTGAGCGGCATGCCCCGTCGGGTCAGTGGTAGCGGCACCGCAAGCCCCGTGTTTGCCGACCTCGAGCCGGGTGGCGCCAAGGAGATGGTGCTCGCCACGGACGACGGTCGCATTCACGCGTACCGCTCCGACATGACGGAGCTTCCCGGCTTCCCCGTCCATACCGACATCACGCCTTACTGGGTGCAGGGCCAGACGTCCCGTGCCGACGGCATCGCGCCGACGCGCGGTGCGGTGATGGTCGGCGCGCCCGTCATCGCCGACTTGAATCACGACGGTCAACTCGACGTCGCCGTCGGCGATCTCGAAGGCCGTGTCCGCGCGTGGGACCACACCGGCGAACCACTGCCTGGCTTCGAGAACGTCCATACCAACCCCGCGTACTCCACCGACTCGCCCGCGGCCCAGGACTCCAACAACCGCACCAAGCGCGGCTTCGCGAGCTCCCTCGCGGCCGCGGATCTCGACGGGGACGGCCGCCCGGAGTTGATCGGCGCCGCGCTCGACCGCCATGTCTACGCGTGGCACGGTGACGGCACGCCGGTCGCGGGATTCCCGGTGCTCGTCGTGGATCCCACCAAGGTGCAGAGCGTCGACGCGGTCACGCATCACGTGACGTTCCGCGCCGATGCGGCCGTGGGCGACGGCGGTGAGCTTGTCTCCACGCCCGCGCTGGCCGATCTCACCGGTGACGGGCACCCGGAGATCGTGGTGGGCGCGCAGGAGGAATACGACGAGCCGTTCAACGCTCCCGAGTTCGGTGGCCTGCCGGGCACGTCGGGGAACTCACGTGAGTACGTGATCTCACCGCTCGGCCGCAATGCCACCAACCCCAATCCAAATCCTGCGCACCCCGACGCGCAGGCGTATCTCCCTGGCTGGCCGGTCAAGGTCGGCATGTTCCAGCGCGAGGTGCTCCCCGTGATCGGCGACGGCGTGTCGGCCCAGGCCGCGATCGGCGAACTCATACCGTCGCATCCGGGCAAGGAAATCGCGGTAAGCGCGGCGGTGGGGCCGATGTACGTGTTCGGCGTCGACGGGAAGTCCGCGCTCGGTCAGGTCGACGGGAAAGACGTGCCGTTGCATTGGTACGGCGGCCTCGCCGCGAACGATGGCAACGGAACTGGCGCGGCGCGCAACTCCGAGGACGTCGGTCTCATGCTCGTCGCGTTCGGCGGACCGGCCGTCGGCAAGATCGGTGCGCGCGATCACCTTGATGTGGCCGCACCTACCGCCGGCTTGACGCGGCTCTTCGACACGATCTCACCCGAGTTGCAGCTTCCGTCCGACGACCAACTCGCGGCGTGGGATCCGACGACTGGCGCGATGCGACCGGCGTTCCCGCGCGAGACGCCGGACCTCGCGTTCTTCGTGACTCCCGCGATCGCGGATGTGAATGGCGACGGCCGGACCGAGGTGATCGCGGGCAATGGCGTGTACACGTTGAGCGCGGTCACGCCCGACGGCACGATTCCCGATGGGTGGCCCAAGCTCACCGGCGGCTGGCTCGTCGGCACGCCGAGCATGGGCGATTGGGATGGTGACGGGAAGGCCGAGATCGCGGTGGTTCGCCGCGACGGTGTGCTGATGGTCTGGCACACCCCGACGTCGGCGAATCGACTCCGCCAATGGCCGCGCTTCGGTCAGAACCTCGCCAACACCGGATCCCGCTGAGCAACCGCCTACGATCGGTGCCGCGCGCGAATCCGCACCCGCTCAGCCCGGAGGCCAGTCAGGCATGGAAGTCCGCATCGGTGTCGTCCACACGGCCAAGGAACTCTCGTACGAGACCGACGCCGACGCGGAGTCCGTGATCAGCGTGATCGAGGCGGCGGTGGCCGCGGGCAAGAACTTCGTCTGGCTCGAGGACGGCAAGGGCCGCAAGATCGGCGTACCGGCCGACAAGGTCGGGTACGTCGAAATCGTGGTCGACGACCCCAGCCGCAAGGTCGGGTTCGGCCGCTAGGGCCGAACTCTTCCCGATGGGGCCCGATCTTCTCGGGCGACGCCTGCTCGTCGTCACCGGGAAGGGTGGCGTCGGCAAGAGCACGATTGCCGCCGCGCTGGCATTGGTCGCGGCGACGCGCGGTCGGCGCGTGCTCGTCGTCGACGTCGACGCGAAGGGCACCATCGCCGATCGCTTCGAGGCCGCCGCGATCGGCTTCAAACCGCGTGAAGTCATGCCCGGTATCTCGCTCATGGCGATGGACACCGAGGCGAGCCTCGCGGAGTACATGCGTCTCAACCTGCGCGTGCCGATCATCGGCCGGCTCGGACCGCTCGCGCGCGCGCTCGACTTCGTGGCGACGGCCGCGCCGGGAGTGCGGGAGATCCTCACGATCGGCAAGGTGTGCTGGGAAGTGCGCGAATCGATCGAGGGTCGAGCCGATTGGGACCTGGTGATCGTCGACGCCGCGTCGACCGGTCATGTGATTGCGCAACTCGGCGCGGCGGATGCCATCGGCGAGTTGGTCGCGGTCGGTCCGGTGCGAGGGCAGACCGCGTGGATGAGCGAGTTGCTTGCCGATCCGGCGATCACCGCGCTCAACGTGGTGACCACCCCCGAGGAGATGCCGGTCGCGGAAACGATCGACCTCGTGAGGCGCGCTCGTACCGAGCTGAACGTTCCCCTCGGCGCGGTGATCGTCAATCGAGTGCTACCGGAGTTGTTCACGCGCGACGATGAGCAGATCTTCGAGGCGCTCTCGAACGCGCCCATGCTCGACCAACTCGTCACCCGGGTCGGGCCGGGCGCGACCACCGTGATGGACGCCGCGCGCCTGGCCGTGGCGATGCGGCGGAGTCGCGTCGAACACTTGAATCGACTGCGCGCCGAGGTCGATCTCCCCACGCTGTTTGTTCCGTATCTCTTCGCCCGCTCGCAGGGCCGACGCGAGACGGCGATGGTCGCGGACGCGTTGGCGGCGGAGCTGGGCGTATGAACGCGACCCCGCTTTCGGCAGAAGTCCCCGGCCACGGCCACGGCCCGAGTCTCGAGTCGTTGCTCGCGACCAAGGAGATCGTGGTGTTCTGCGGCTCGGGTGGCGTCGGCAAGACCTCGATGGCGGCGGCGGCCGGGCTGGCGGCCGCGTCGCGGATCGGCGGCAAGGTGTTGGTGGTCACCGTCGATCCGGCCAAGCGCCTCGCCGACGCATTGGGGATCGAGAGCATCGGCAACGTGGAGCGACAGGTCCCGGCCGAAGCGTTCGTGCGCGCCGGGCTCGAACCGCGCGGCGAGTTGTACGCGGCCATGCTCGACACCAAACAGAGTTGGGACGCGCTCGTACTGCGCCACGCACCCGATGAGCAGACCGCGCTGCGCATTCTGGACAATCGCCTCTACGAGAACCTGACCGCACGGTTCGTGCAAAGCCACGACTACGTGGCGATGGAACGACTCTTCGAGATCCATCAAACCGGCACCTACGACCTCATCATCGTCGACACGCCACCCACGCGGAACGCGCTGGATTTCCTCGACGCGCCCAAGCGAATGGCCGAGTTCTTCGGGGGTCGGTTGTTGCGCTGGCTCACTGCGCCCTACCGCGTGGGCGGCCGCCGCGGCGCGCGAATCCTCACCGCGGCGAGTCGGCCGTTCTACCAAGTGGCGGATCGCCTCCTCGGCAGTCAATTCCTCCAAGACATCGCGGAGTTCTTTCTCAACTTCCAGTCGATGTACGACGGTTTTGTGGCGCGGTCTCGCTCCGTCGAAGAGCTCCTCCACGACAAGCGCACCACATTCGCGGTCGTGACCACCCTCGAGGACGCGCCTCTCCGCGAAGGTGAGCGGTTCTGCGACGAGTTGACCAAGCGCAACTTCCACCTCGGCGCGCTGATTCTCAACAAGACGCTGCCGACCGAACTCTTCGGACCCGCCGGCGCGCGTGCCGCAACGCAGATGCGGCACGAGAGCGTCGCGATCGCGACGGATGTCCACGACGGTTTCGAGTCCGAGAGCGTGGCGCGCGTGTTGGTCACGATCGGGATGTCGTTCGAGAACTTCGCAGTCGTCGCGCGGCGTGAGGCCGAACTCCGCAACGAGCTCACCCACCGTCCAGACGTGGTGGTGGATGTGCCGACATTCGCCGGCGAGATCTCGGACGTGAGCGGCCTGGCGCGCATCGCGCGCTACTTGATGCCGTCCTGAGCGCGCCGGCGGGCCCGCTGGATCGAGCGGTTGGTCACTCGAGTGGAGACCCACACCGCGAGCACGAGTGCGCTGACCCCGGCGAAGAGGAACGGCGCCCGGAGCCCGAACGAGTCGGCGATGAGACCGCCGGTGATCGCGCCGAGCGGCATCGTTCCCCAGCCGATGAGTCGGTACGCGCTGTTCACCCGGCCGAGCAGCTCGTCGGGGATGAGTGACTGGCGCAACGAGACGGTCAAGACGTTCCATACCAGCCCGCCGAAGCCTCCGACCGCCAACGACGCCGCGACGGCGACCGGCTGCTTCCACAAACCCGGGACCAACATCGACGCCGCCGAGACCGCCACGGCCAGGCCCATGGCGGTGGCGTTCCCGATGCGGCGCGCGATCCGTGAGGCCATCTGCGAGCCGAGGACCGCGCCGGCCGCTTCGGTCGTCAGCAGCAAACCGTATTGGATGTTGGTGAGGTGCAGTACGTCCTTTGCGTAGAGGACGAGGACGGTCATCGCGGCGAGGCCGAGGAAGTTCATGACGCCGAGCGCGATCGCGAGTGTCCGCAAGACGCGATGCCGGAGCAGCCAACGCAGCCCCTCGGCGATGTCCGCGCGCATGCTGGTGGGCGTCGACTCGTCGCGCTCCGCGCGAAACGAACCCCGCACCGTCAGTACGAGGAGAGCGGCAAAACCGAACGACGCGGCGTCGACAAAGACCGGCGCCGCGACCGCGAGCCCGAAGAGCCACGCTCCGATCGGCGGACCGACGAACTGATTCGCGACGATCTGCGCGCCCTCGAGCCGGCCGTTCGCGGTTTCGAGCTGGTCGTCGGTGACGAGGCTCGGGAGGATTGCCTGCGACGCGTTGTCGAAGACGGTCTCGGCCATGCCGAGGGAGAAGCCCACGATCATCAGGAGCGGAATTGATTCCACTCCGGTCACGAGCGCGAAGCCCAAGAGTCCCATCGCCGCGAAGCGGAACGTGTCGACGATGGCCATGGTGCGGCGGCGGTCGGTGCGATCCGCGATAGCCCCGCCGACCAGCGAGAACAGCAGCCATGGGAGCGTTCCCGCTGCCGTCACGAGTGCGATGGTGGTGGGGGACCGGGAGATCGATCTCGCGAGGAGCGGGAGCGCGGCGAGGATCACGCCGTCGCCGAGGTTGGAGACGGCCCCGGCGGTCCAGAGACGGGTGAAGTTGGGGCCCAACCTCACTCGCCGCGCCATCGCGGCGACTCTATTGGTTGATTGCGCGGTTCGTCGCGGATGCGCCGAATACCCTTCGAGCGTGGCCGCCTTTCCCGAGCTCGCGATCCTGCGCACCGAGCTCAACGGGGATGCGCTCGCGCATCTCGAGCGACTCGCGGTGTCGTGGCGACTGCTCTCCGACCTCTCGTTCTCCGACCTGTTGTTACTGGCGCCGATCGCCCACGAAGACGGTCATCGGTTCGTGATCCTCGCCCAGGTCCGACCGACGACGGGTCAAACGTTGTACGTCCACGACTTGGTCGGTCATGTCGTCGACGAGGTGGAGCGGCCGGCGCTGGCTCGCTCGTGGCGTCACTCCGAGATCTTCGAGGGCGACGCAAGCATTCTCGGTGGGAAGGAACGGGTTCGGCTCCAGAGCGTGCCCGTGCGCTATCGCGGTCGGGAGATCGCGGTGCTCACGCGCGAGGCGCCGACGACCTCGGGTCGACGGCCGGGCGAGCTCGAGCGCTATTACCTCGAGGTGTACGACCGGCTGGTGTCTATGGTCGCCGACGGCACGTTCCCCTTCGCCCGCGAGGAAGTGGAGATCGAGGGTGCGCCGCGCGTCGGCGATGGCGTGATCGTGCTCGACGGCGACGGTGGGATGCGGTACGCGAGCCCGAACGCGGTGAGCTCGTTGCACCGCATCGGGATCCACGCCTACACGTCGGGCGTGCGCCTTGGTGAGATCGGCTTTGACGAGGCCGCGGTCGACACTGCGGTACGCGGTCGTTTGCCGGTGATCGAAGAAGTCGAACGCGAAGAAGCGTCGGTGCTGGTGCGCGTCATTCCTCTTCTCGACGGTTGGAAGCCGGCGGGCGCGCTCGTCTTGCTGCGCGACGTCACCGACCTCCGCCGCCGCGACCGCATGCTCATGTCGAAGGACGCGACGATTCGCGAGATCCATCACCGTGTAAAGAACAACCTGCAGACCATCGCGTCGTTGCTTCGCCTGCAGGGCCGCCGGGTGGATTCGCCGGAGGCGCGCACCGCGTTGGCCGAGTCCGAGCGGCGGATCCGATCGATCGCCATCGTGCACGAGACGTTGTCACGCGAGGCGCGCGAGTTCGTGGACTTTGGTCAGATCATCAAGCAGCTCGTGCGCCTGGTCGAGGAGTCGGTGTCGACCGGTGACGGCGGCTTGCGGTTCCAGGTGGTCGGTGATGCCGGCGAGTTGCCGGGTGAGCTCGCGACGCCGCTCGCGGTCGTGTTGAACGAGCTCATGCAGAACGCCGTGGATCACGCGTTCCCGCACGTCGACGAAGAACCCGTGGGCGGCGCGGTGCAGGTGCGACTCCGCCGCAAGGCCGGCGAGGTCGACGTCGATGTGGTCGACAACGGAGTCGGGCTCGCGAGTGGGTTCACTCTCGACGCGAGCAAAGGCCTCGGTCTCTCGATCGTGCAGGCCCTCGTGACCGGTGAGCTGGGAGGCACGCTCGACGTCGGTCCGGGTGACGACGGCATCGGCACCCAGTTCCATGTGCGCATCCCGCTCGCCACCGCCTCCGCAACCCAGGTGGTCGAGCCGAGCTAGCGCTCGCCGACATGGTGACACCTGAGCCGGAGCTTGCGGAGGCGAACAGCTCGGGAGCGAACCCCCCGAACGCTCAACCGTCGGAGTGTGAGCGGACGAGCCGAAATGTCGTTAGCCGGTCTTCTGGCTGCTGAGCCAGGTCTTGCGGAGCTTGCGGCGCTCGTCCTCGGTCGTGCCGCCCCAGACGCCGGCCTCTTGGTTCGTAGCCAGCGCGAACTCGAGGCACTCGCCGTGCACCGGGCACACCCCGCAGATCTCCTTGGCCGCGTCGATCTGGTCGAGCGCGATTCCTGTCGCCCCGATGGGGAAGAACAGGTCTGAGTTCGAGTCCCGACACAGTGAGCGCGTCCGCCAATCGTCGGCGTCCCAGTCGTGCGTGCGAATCCAGGTCAGTGCCACTGCGCGCCTTTCGTCGGTAGCTTGCGTTGCGCCAAGCCGGGGTCCCCGGGCCGGAGCCTCGAAGCAACGCCCAACCTAGGAGGACGCGAGAACGCGTTGCAAGGGGTCTGACCTGCCATTTTGCAGACGGACTGCGAATACGCTGCGAACATGACGAATCGCGCAGCCCGCATCCTCGGTCATCGAGGTGCCCCACGCCGGGCGCGGGAGAACACCTTGGAAGCCTTTGCGTTCGCCCGGGAGGAGGGCGCCGACGGTGTCGAGCTCGACGTCCATCGCTCGCTCGATGGCGGGTTGATCGTGCACCACGATGCCGAGATCAACGGCTTCGGCGTGCTCGCGGAACGACCGCTCGCGGAGATCCGAGCGGAGTTCTCATGGATGGCAACGCTCGCCGAGGTGCTCGACGCGTGTGGCGGGCTGCTCGTCAACATCGAGATCAAGAACTCACCCAATGATGTGGACTTCGATCCGGACGAGAAGGTGGCGATCGCGGTGGTGGAGCTGCTGGCGGCGCGCGCGGGCCGAGACGATGTGCTCGTCTCGTCGTTCCACCCGCCATCGATCGACCGCGTGCACGCGCTCGACCCGTCGATCCCGACCGGCTACCTCGCGGTGCTCAGCCCGCCGCCGCTCGAGGTGCTCGCCGCCGCGATCGCGGGCGGGCATACCGCGATCCACCCGTTCTTCGGAGTGCTCGCCGACGTGGGCGCGGC
>JANYLF010000286.1 GCA_025357995.1 Acidimicrobiia bacterium
AGAGCGACAGCGCATACCATTACTCGGTCGCATGGATGGACTGCGGCGCGCGGGGCAAGCACCTGGGCCGCGGGATCCTCGGCCGCGGCAACCACGCCCGACTCGACGAAGTGCCGAAGGCCAAACGGTCGGCCGCGCACGCGTTCGCGCCCCGTCAGCTCGCGGTGGCGCCCCCGGTCATGCCGTCGCGGTTGGTCAACTGGTGGAGCGTTCGTGCGTTCAACGAGTTCTGGTACCGCAAGACGCGGGTGAGCCACCGCGGTTCGATCCAGGACATCGGCTTGTTCTTCCACCCGCTGGATCTCATCGACGAGTGGAACATCGTCTACGGACGGCGCGGCTTCGTGCAGTACCAGTTCGTGGTGCCGTTCGGCCAGGAGAACACCGTGCGGGCCATCGTCGAGACGCTCAGCAATGAGAGCCTCCCGTCGTTCCTCGCGGTGCTCAAGCGATTTGGTGCCGAGAACCCCGGAATGTTGTCTTTTCCCATGCCGGGCTGGACGCTGGCCGTCGACATCCCCGTGCACAAGAGTTCGCTCGCCCGCATCCTCGACCGCTTCGACGAGATGGTGCTCCAAGCCGGCGGGCGCGTCTATCTCGCGAAAGACGCGCGTACTCGCGCCGAGAACCTCGAGGCCATGTACCCCCAACTGCCCGACTGGCGCGCGGTGCGCGACCGGTTGGACCCCGAACACCGCATCACGTCCGACCTCTCCCGTCGCCTCGGTCTCTGAAAGGCTGTGCTCATGAACGACGCGCTCGGCTCTGTGCAATCGGTGCTGATCCTCGGCGGAGGTTCCGACATCGCGCTGGCCACCGCGCGCGCGATGGTGGCGCGCCGTTGTCGAACCGTGATCCTGGCCGGCCGCGACCCGGAATCGTTCTCAGGCGCCGCCAAAGATCTCCACGTCGCGGGCGCGACCAGAGTCGAGTCGGTCGCGTTCGACGCGCTGGACTCGGCGTCGCATCCGGAGTTTGTCCGCCGCATGTTCGAGCAGTACGGCGACATCGACCTCGTGCTGGTCGCGTTCGGTGTCCTTGGCGATCAGGACCTGGCCGAGGTCGACGGCGATGTGGCGCGGCGCATCATCGAGACGAACTTCGTGGGCGCGGTCTCGGTGTTGGTGCCCGTAACCAACGAGCTGAAGCGTCAAGGCCACGGCACGATCGTCGTGCTCTCCAGCGTGGCCGGCGAACGGGCGCGCAAATCCAACTTCGTGTACGGCTCGAGCAAGGCTGGGCTCGACGCGTTTTGTCAGGGACTCGGCGACAGCCTCGTCGGCACCGGCGTACGGCTGCTGATCGTGCGGCCGGGATTCGTGCATTCGAAGATGACCGAAGGCATGGACGCAGCACCCCTTGCCACCGATCCGGAGCACGTTGCCGAGGCGATCCTCACCGGACTCGCGCGGGGCTCCGAGATCGTGTGGGCACCCGGACCATTGCGCTACGTGATGTCGATCCTCCGTCACGTGCCGCGCGTGGTGTTCCGGCGCCTGCCTCTGTGAGCGGTTCGACCACCGTTCGGCGCGGCGTCGCCGCGTTCGACTTCGACGGCACCATCTCTCGGCGCGACACCCTCGGACCTTTTCTCGCGCGTGTCGCCGGGACGCCGGCGCTCGTGCGGACGCTCATGATGCGGACACCGCAGTTCGCGGCGGTGACCTTGGGACGCGCCGATCGCGATCTGGAGAAGCAGGTCGTCCTCGAACGCCTCCTCGGAGGTCGGACCGTGGAATCAGTGGCGGAGATGGGTCGGGCGTATTCCGAACACCTTTGGGACCAACAACGGTTTCGTCCCGAGATGCTCGAACGGTTGCGTTGGCATCGTGAACGCGACCACGAGATCGTGATCGTGTCCGCGTCCCTCGACTCGTACCTCGTACCGCTCGCGCCGCACCTGGGCGTCGGACACGTCATCAGCTGCAGCCTCGAGGCGGACGCGTCCGGCCTCGTGACCGGTCGGCTCCTCGGCCCCAACGTGCGCGGCGAGGAGAAGGCCGTTCGGTTGCGTCGGTGGCTGGGAACCGACACCGCAGAGTTGTGGGCATACGGCGACAGTTCCGGCGACGACCAGTTGCTCGCCATGGCGGATCACCCGACGCGCGTGTAACCCTTCCGCGTTCAGTCGCTGGAGGTCGTGATGGATCTGAACGGCAAGACCGTGCTCGTGACCGGCGCGTCGTCAGGCATTGGGGCGGCGCTCGCACCGGCGTTGGCGGCGCGAGGGGCCACCGTCGGCATCGTGGCGCGTCGCGCCGATCGGCTCGAGTCGGTGCTCGCGCGCTGTCGGACTCAATCGCCGAACTCGGCGATGTGGACCGCCGACCTGTCTGATCTCGACGCGGCAGTACACGTCGTCGAGATCGCGCTCGCGCAGTTCGGTCACGTCGACGGGCTCGTGAACAACGCGGCGATCGGGAAGCGCAAGCTGGTGCACACCCTGACCGCGGACGATCTCGATACCACGATGCGCACCAACTTCACGTCGCCGATTCGGATGGCGATGGCGCTGCTGCCCGCAATGATCGAGCGCGGCTCGGGCCTGATTGTGAACGTGTCGAGCATGGGGGGTCGCCTCGGCATTGCGCACGAGGCCGCCTACAGCGCGTCGAAGTTCGCGATGTGCGGTTGGAGCGAATCCGCGCGCATCGATCTCGACGGCACCGGCGTGAAGGTGAAGCTCGTGCTGCCCGGTCCGATCGCCACCGAGATCTGGGAACTCCAACCGGGAGAGCTCCCCGGGATGTACGACGGCCCGTTCGTCACCGCCGCCGATTGCGCGGCCGACATCGTGCGCGCCATCGAAGACCCCGACGGCTTCGAGTACTACACCCCGGAGCTGGTACCCGGCGGGTGGGCGCAGAAGGACCTCATCGTCGGCAAGACCCAGAACTGCGACCAGTTCCTCACCGGCATGGCCCAAATGGCCGCCGCGTCAGACTGAGGAGTGGGCGGGAACCAGAGCCTCGACGGTGACAGGGATGCCGTTCAGGACCGAGTTGCCGGAGAGCGGGTCCATGAGCAGGCCGTCGGCGAGCACGTTCGAGTTCACACCGGCGTACTCGGCGGCCACATCCATATCGGCACCCGCGGCGTCGTGGCCCCAGCCGTGAGGAATGCTCACGACGCCGGGCATGATGCCATCGGTGACTTCGGCAGGAAGCTCCACCTCACCGACCCGCGAACGCACACGGGTCACCGCGCCATCGGTCACACCAAAGCGCGTGGCATCGTCCGGGTGAATCTGGAGCGTGCAGCGCGGCTTCCCCTTCACCAACACTTTGATGTTGTGCATCCACGAGTTGTTGGAACGCAGGTCTCGACGGCCGACCAACACCATCTCGCCGTTGGCGCGGCGGTCGAGCGACGGGATGAGGCGCGCCTCCACATCCGCCACGATCGCGTCGGGCGCCAGATCGATCATCGCGTTTGGCATGGCGAGCGCGTCGGGCAGCCGCGGTTGCAGCGGACCGAGGTCGATCCCGTGGGGGTTGGCTTCGAGCTTCGCGAGCGACAATCCGTCCTCGTGACCATCGGCACCGAATTGGTCGCCGTACGGGCCGGTACGCAACATGAAGTCGAGGATGCGCTCGGGACCGCGGCGGCCGTTGGTAGACAGCGCCTCGATCAGCTCCGCGGTATCACGTCCTTCGATCGGTGAATCACTGCGAGTGGCGCCCTTCTGGACGACGGTCGCGAGCGCGAAGTCGTCGAGCATCGCCGCGGCCTCGATCGTGGAACCTTGACCCGCGAGCAGCGCCGAGAGGCGCAGGATCGTCTCCCACTCGTGCGCCTCCGCACCGGTGAGCTCGACGACCGGCGGCGAGTAGTTCGCGACGTTGCGCACCGAGAGCGAATAGAACGCTATGTCGTAGTGACCCTTCGTGAGCACGCGGGGCGACGGCAGGATCACGTCGGCGTGCTTGGTGGTCTCGTTCCTGTAGATGTCGATCGACACCATGAACTCGAGCGAGTCGAACGCGCGGTCGAGCCGGCGCGCATCGGGTGTGGAGACCACCGGATTTCCGGCGACGGTGATCATCGCCTTGATCTGACCGGCGCCCGGCGTCTCGATCTCGTCGGCGAGCGTGGCGACCGGGAACTCACCGAACGCTTCGGGCATCTGCTTCACGCGGCTCGTACGGCGGCCGAGGCGAATCCCGCGCCCCTTGCCACCCTTGTTCCCGGATGTTGCACCACCGGTGGCGGGCAGCGGGAACATCATGGCGCCCTCACGGTCGAAGTTGCCGGCGAGAATGTTGACGACGTCGACCAGCCACGACGTGACCGTGCCGAACTCCTGCGTGCAGGTACCGATGCGCGCGTAGATGCCCGCCCGTTCCGTGCTCGCGAGCTCGCGTGCGACGCGCCGGATCGTGTCGGCGTCGATGCCACACACCGGCGCCACCACCTCGGGCGCGAAAGTGGGCGCGAGTCGCTCGATCTCGTCCATGCGCTCGACGAACGGCGCGCAATGACCGAGATCAACGAGGCCTTCCGTGACCAACACGTTGACCACGCCGAACAGGAAGTGGGCATCGGTGCCCGGCCGAATGAAGAGATGCTCGTCACTCTTCTCCGCGGTCTGGGACCGACGTGGGTCGATCACCACGATCTTGCCGCCGCGTTCGCGCAGCGCTTCCAGGCGACCGGGGAAGTCCGGCGCGGTCATGAGGCTGCCGTTCGACGCGTACGGGTTCGCGCCCATGATCACCATGTAGTCCATGCGGTCGACGTCGGCGATCGGCACCGAGAGTCCGCCACCAAACATCAGGCCGCTGCTGATCTGCTTGGGCATCTGGTCGACGGTGCTCGCGCTGAACACGTTGGTGGTGCCAAGACTCTGGATGAGCACCTTGTTGTAGATGATCGCCGAGAGGTTGTGGGCGGTCGGATTGCCGAGGTAGAGACCGACCGCATCCCGGCCGTCGCGCTCGATGATTGGCAGCAGGCGCGCCTCGATTTCCGCGAACGCTTCGTCCCACGTGGCGTCGTGCCACGTGTCGCCGCGACGAATCTGTGGCGTCCGAATACGGTTGGGGTCGGCGTCGAGTTGCTTGAGGGCCGTGCCCTTCGGGCAGAGGAACCCGTTACTGAAGACATCGTCCTTGTCGCCCCGCACCAGCGTGAGTTCATCGTCGTCGAGGTGAAGCTCCAACCCGCAGGTCGCCTCGCACAAAGGACAGGTCCGGTACGCAATCCGCTTGGTCATGAGGCGCAGCCTACGCTCGCGCCCGTGACCGATGAACGCCTCTATTTCCGCCAGTTGTTGTCCGGCCGGGACTTCGCCGTCGACAATCCCGTCGCCCAGCAGATGGTGAACTTCGCGTACCTCGTGGGCGACCGCGAGAGCGGTGCAGCGCTCATCATCGACCCTGCGTACGCCGTGCAGGAACTCGTCGACATCGCGGGTGTTGACGGACTCGCGATCACCGGCGCGCTGGTCACGCACTACCACCCCGATCACGTCGGCGGCTCGATGGCCGGGTGGGACATCGAAGGTGTCGCCGAACTCCTCGCGATCGACGGCGTCGACGCGCCGATCCACGTGAACCGCGAGGAAGCGTTCGGCATGAAGCGCGTGACCGGCGCGTCGGACTCCGATCTCGTGCTGCACGACGGTGGCGACGTGGTGACCGTCGGCGCGATCGATGTCACGCTGCTGCATACCCCCGGACACACGCCGGGAAGCCAGTGCTTCCTCGTCGACGGTCGGCTCGTCGCGGGCGACACGTTGTTCCTCGACGGCTGTGGACGCACCGATCTGCCGGGCGGTGACTCCGACGAGTTGTACTACTCGCTCACACAACGGCTTGCGACCGTCTCCGACGACACCGTCTTGTACCCGGGCCACCTGTACTCGGCCGAGCCGTCCGCCACGATGGGTGCCACGCGTCAGAGCAACTACGTGTTTCGTCTGCCGACCATCGACCAGTGGCGCACGATGTTCGGCGGATAATGCCGTACCCTCCCCGCCATGACTGACGCACCCTGGAGTGGAGATGCGGTTTCGCTCGTTGAAGCGTTCCGCACCGGCGAGCGCACCCCGCTCGAGGAACTCGACGCGACGCTGGCGGCAATCGAGTCATCGGATCTGAATGCGTTCTCGCATCTCGATCCGGAACCGGCACGGAAGGCCGCCGCCAACGCGGACGTGAGCCAACCCTTCGGCGGACTCCCGATCGGTGTGAAGGAACTCGACCACGTGGCGGGCTGGCCCGCGACCGAGGCGTCCATCCCGCTGAAGGACGAGATCGCGGCGCACGACTCCACCAAGGTGGCGCGGTTGCGCACGGCAGGGGCGATCCCGATCGGGCTCACCACGTCGTCGGAGTTCGGCGGCATCAACCTCACGTACACGCGGCTCAACGGCGCGACGAAGAACCCGTGGAACCTCGAGCACACGCCCGGCGGGTCGTCGGGCGGGAGCGCGTCGGCGGTCGCGGGCGGTCTCGTCACACTGGCGACGGGAGGCGACGGCGGCGGTTCGATCCGCATCCCCGCCGGCTTCACCGGCCTCCCGGGGTTGAAAGCAACGTACGGTCGGATTCCCAAGGGTCCCGACATGGTGATGGCGTCACTGACCGCGGTGAGTGGATGCCTGAGCCGCTCCGTGCGAGACATCGCGCGCTACTTCGACGTGAGCAACGGCTTCGATCATCGCGATCCGTACAGCCTCCCGCGCGTCGACGGCTGGGAAGCCGGACTCGGTAACTTGCGCGAGGCGTTACGCGGCAAGCGCGTGGCGATCGCGATCGATCTCGGCAGCGCAACCGTCGACGACGAGGTCGCCGCCGCCGTTGACATCGCAGCGCGTGCGCTCATCGCCGACGCCGGACTGGTGCTCGTCGACATCCCGGTGAAGACACCCGAGCTGTCGTACGAATGGGCGCTCTCGGGTTTGAGCGAGATCGTGATGCTCCTCGGCGACCGCTACCCCGACTGCGCGGCCGAGCTCACGCCCGAGATCGCCTTCGGCATGCAAATCGTCGGCGACATGTACGACATCAAGGCGCGCGCCCGCATCGAGGAACAGCGGGTGCTAATGAACGAAACGATGGCCGCGATTTTCGACGAGGTCGATTTCGTGTTGGCCTCGACCAACCCCGACGTTGCGTTCGGCTGCAAAGGCCCGCTCCCCGCGGTCGTGAACGGTCAGAACGTGGGGCCCGGCAACAACGGCGCGCTCACGATCCCGTCGAACATCTTCGGCAATCCCGCGATGCAGATTCCGGCGGGCCTGGTGCGCGGCCTCCCCGTCGGCCTTCAGGCGCTCGGCAAGCATCACGAAGAGCAGCTCCTGCTGGAGCTCGCCCACATCGTGGAGACCGAACGCCCCTGGCACCAAATTGCTCGTCCGGCTTCCGCCTGAGCGTCGCCAATGCTTTGAGGCGGTGGTCCGTCGGGACGCCTACCTCGCGGCTCACCTCCACTCGTCCCTCGCTCCGGTTCGGGAGCGGTCACGGTGTCCGTGACACATCAAAGATCACCTCCAAGGCGTCGGGGCCGCGGAAGGCGTAGCCCTGGATCACGGGTGGGGGCGCGTCGGGGTCGAGGCGAAGGTTCGGAAGGCGACGCAGAATGGCGTCGAGCCCGGCTCGGAGTTCCAACCGCGCCAGGTGCATCCCGAGGCACTGATGCGGCCCGGTGCCAAACGCGAGGTGGTGTTGCGTCGGCCGACCGAGCTTCCACTCGTCGGCGTCGTCGAACCGATCCGCGTCGCGATCCGAGGACCCGGTGAGCACGTTCACCGGAGAACCGGCGGCGATCGGACACCCGCCGATCGCCGTGTCGACGGCCGCGACACGCGACACCATCGTCACCGACGTCTCCCACCGCAGCGTCTCCTCGATGACCTCGGGCAACCAGCGATCGGGATCGGCGCTCACCCGAGCAAGGTCTTCCGGATGGGTCAACAACGCGTACAGCGCGTTGCCCATCACGCGGAAAGTGGTTTCCGCGCCCGCGGGGAGCAGCAATCGCAAGAACCCGTAGATCTTCTCGTCGGTCAAGCGTTCGCCGTCGACGTCCGCGTGCACCAACTCCGAGAGCAGATCGCCCGTCGGGCGCGAACGGCGCGCCTCCACGAGCGGCTCGAGGTACGCGCGCATTCCGCGCGACGCGGCCATACCGCGTTCGTGGTGCAGCGGCCCCATGTTGATTTCCTCGGCCCACCGCGCGAACTGCGCGTGATCTTCGAGCGGTATTCCGACAATGCCGCAGATCACTTGCACCGGGTACTGCGACGTGATCGTGGCGACCAGATCCGCGCGGCCCAAGGGTGCGACCGCGTCGAGGAGTGTTTCGATCACCGGACGCACGAGGGTCGCGTCCCATCGATCGAGCACCGACGCGCGAAACGCGTGCGCGACGAGGTTCCGGTACTGGCGGTGCTCCTTGCCGCTCATCGCCAGGATGAGATCTCCCATGTACTGGCCGATCACCTCGCCATTGATGGAGCTCGAGAACGTCTCCCAATCGCGCAGCACCCGCTCGGCGTCGGCGTAGCGGGTCACGTGAAAGCTCGTACGCGGATCGTGCGCGGAGCCAGTGAACGCGATGACCTGATCGGTCGCCCTGGCGTATGCCCACATGCCGTACGGCTGGAACGTCGTCCACTCGAGCTCGCTCGCCGGCTGGCGATACTCACCGCTCATCGACGCCGCCTTTCCTCGCTTATCAGACCGTGACCTGACACGGTAGTCAGGTTCTGATCGGACCGCCGCGAGCAAGTTCGTGTGCGTTTACGCTCCTCGTATGGCGCGCATCCCCCTCCCCGACGGCGAGCAACTCGAAGTGATCAAGGCACTATCCCTCCGGCCCGAGTTCGCGAAGGGCGTGGGCGGGTTCGACGCCGCGGTCTGGAACAGCTCGCTCGACTGGCGGCTCCACGAGCTCGTCCGCATGCGCGTGGCGACGATCAACGAGTGCTCGGTGTGTCTCGGGTGGCGCACGCCCATGGCCGTAGAGGCGGGCGTGACCGACGACGATCTCGCCGCGGTCACCAACCCCGCCGACCCGCGCTTCTCCCCCGCCGAGCGAGTCGCGCTCGAGTACGCGGCGCGGTTCTGCACCGACTCCGCCAACATCGACGACGCGCTCATGGCGCGTCTCGCCGAACACTTCGACTCGGGCGAGATGGTGGAACTCACCTTGGTGATCGCGAAGTACCTCGCGATGGGCCGCTTCATGCAAGTACTCGGACTCGACCAGACGTGTTCGTTGCAAATGACGACCGCCGGCGATGTCGTCGACACCAACGCGTGATCAGCCCGCAGGCGGTGATCGTGTGCGTCGACTGTGGCGGGCGCGCGCATCTCGTACAACCTGGTGATGCGGAGTCGCCGTATCGCGCGGGCGATATCGCCACGTACCGCTGCGAGGACTGCCTCGACCGTTGGGACCTCGTCGTCGAGGCCGAAGACCTCGACGACACACCGGACGTCTGACGTGCGCTTCTACCGCTGAGGCGTCCACGCCTTGATACGCGGCGCCCCGCCGCCCTGAGTGCAGCCGTCCACCACCGCCCCGAACTCGGGTTCCGGGTCACAGAATCGCACCCGCGCGCTCAGGATCGGGCTCGTCCGTGCGTCCAGGAACGCCTCGAACGTGACCAGTCGGTCCTTGTACGAACCTCCGCCCGGTAATGCGAACGGCACGAACTTCGGATCGTTCAGCATCTTGTCGACCGAGACGGAGCGGGCGACCACCCCACGCTCGAAGCCGAAGTCGGACGTGCCTCCCGCGTTGAGTCGGACCGATCCCTGCGGTGTGTACACCGTGCCCCAGATGAACGCCCGCGCGTCGCTCGCGCCGCCGCGGTTGTCGATCTCCAACAGCTTGCACGACGCGAGCGCGACACAACCAGAGACGTGGCGGACCCCTGGCCGGGTGTAGTGGCCCGTGAGCTGCACTTGGTCGACGTCGATGGTCACCGAGGGATCCGGGTTCCCATCGCCCCCACGCCGACGATTGGTGATGACCTCGTACTTCACGCTCAGATTCGCCGAGGGACGGTACGCCCGGCCACCGCGATGATCGATCGTGCACGTCAGCAGCGGTGACGTGGTGGTCCACTCGTCGAAGCTCGGAGTGACCGGCGCCGGTCGCGCGGCAGTACCGATCCCGTCGCATGCCACCCCCGACGGCAATCCGTCGACCCATACGTGAAGTTGATCGAGATCGTTGTTGCGTGCCTCGTGTTCCCGGTGCGTGATCGAGAGGTCGAAGCTTTCGAGACGCGAACCTGCCGGTACCGGATCCGGAATCGTCATGGTGACGGTGCCCGTGGACCGCGAACCGGTGAGGGTGCCAGAAACGAAGTCCTTGGGGCCACCGGCATTCGAACACGGGCCCGGGATGCAGTCGACGTGTGCCAGCGGCCCGGCAGAGATCGTCGGCGGTGTGTCCGGCCAGTCGAATGGATCCCCGTTGCCGGTAGCGGCTGCACTGAGCGGCGTGGTCGATACCGGTGGCGATTGCGTGGGGTCCGGACCATTCACCGTGTTGTAGATCGAGAACTCTTGGCCGCCGTTCACGAGCGGACACAACTCCATCAGCGCAGGCGGCTTGACCAGGAGATGGCTCGAGCTTCCGAAGTCGAGTTCGACGCCAGGCTGGCCGGCGGCGCACGCACCGTTCGCATTCGTACCCGGTATCGGGAGCACACGCGACACCGCAGCCGCCGCATCGACCTGCGAGGTTCCGCCGCCGGATGTCCATCCTTGGGGGATCCCGCCGACCACCACAACGTGGCCCGATCCGCCGCCGACCGTCCAGCGAGCTGCGTCATCGGTGTTCGACGTGTCGAAGAAGTCGAAGTCGAAATAGAACTTGCCCGGCTGGAACCAGATCACGACGTCGCCGCAGTCGCCCGAACCCACTTTGTTGAGCCCGTCGATGTCCCAGTAGAACCCGGGCGCGAGCGCGAGGACACGGTTCGAGGGAATCGCCGCGCAAGGATCGGTTCCAGTCGGGAACGGGTCTCGTTGCACAACGTCACCGCCGCCGAAACCGCCGATCCCCGTCACCGCTTGTGCCCAGGTGCCGGAGGGACCCGGGTCGGCAACCGAGTTCGTACCGCACCGTGTCGGCGCAGCGTTGACGTGCGGGCAGGTCCCCTTACCGCCAACGAGATCAGCGGTCGCGTCGAGCACGTTGGTACCGATGTCGATCGCCGTGGACTGGACCGAGTTCGACCACCACGCGCCGCTCGTGGTCAGCGTGCCACCACCATGGATGTCGATTCCCGGATCCTTGCCGTTCCCCAGCGCCTGCAACGCGTACGCCGGCATGATCGGTGTCTCCTGCGGCACTCCACTGTCGTGGAAGCCCTGACAATCGACGTGCACGGTGCGTTGGAACGCCGGGGTCGCACTGCCCAGGTTCGGGAACGACAGCCGCGGGCACGCGAGATTGTCCCGTCCCGCGGTGCGGTTCTTCTGGGCCCATGCGATCGCGGCCTGCATGCCGCTGTCGGCCGCGTAGCGGTCGTAGCGCTGCCCCTTCACGATGTACGCCGACACGCCGTTCACAGAACCGAACTGGCCGAGGACCGGAACGAGCAGCCCGAACACGACGAGCGCGACCAGCACGAGCACCAAACTCGCGCCCGCCTCCCCGCGGCGCGCATCACGTTTCATGTCGTCGGGGTTGATGGTGTCACCGCCTCGTGGGCGCCGACGCTGAACGTCAACGTCAACGTCTTATTGTGCTCGCTCTTGTCAGGAACGATCACCTCAATGGTGCTCACTTGACCCGCGGTCGTGACCGACGGAATGCGAGCGACGTCGGCCACGACCACCGTCGTCTGCACTGGACTACCGGCAAGGCACGACACGCGCACCACCTGATTGCGCGTCCCCGGGTTGTACGCCCACGTCACGGCGTGCAGACGCTCGTTCGCCAAGGGGTCGGCGTCGGGAGTGGTGATCGTGGACGGGTACTCGTTCCACGCGAACGTTACGAGCGGCTGCATCCCGCTGCCCGCGTCGCAGGTGGCCGAGCTCGACAGCTGCGGATCGGCGCTCTCCACATCGGGGACCCAATAGCGCGACACCATTTTCGGTCCGCGGGACGAGTTCAGACGTTCGCCGACGGTGGCGGTCGTGGTGAACGCGGTCGCGATCATCGCCCCGATCGCCACCATGATGATTCCAAGGATCGCGATCGCGACCAAGAGTTCCACGAGCGTGAAGCCATTCTCGGTGATCGAACCTCGTCGAACTCGCGACCGCGGCTTCACGTTGTCCGCCGTTTGTAGATCGTGACCGTCTCGATCGCGCGCTTGTCGGCGCTCTCGACGCGCAGATCGATGCTCTGAAGCCCCTGATCAAGGCTGCACGCACCGTCGAAGCTGACGGCCTGGTTCGAAGCGGGGACAACGGTCGGCCCGTTACCCTTCCAGTACTGGACCTGCTGGACCGTGGCGGTGAAACGGAGCGGCATGTTCGGGACCGTCACCGACGAGTACGCGCTCGTGCCTCCGCAATCCACATACGTTGTGTCTTGGATCGCGGCCACATAGGAACGCAACACCGTCTCGGCCTGCGACACCTTGCGGTCGATGTCGGTGCTGATGAGCACGGTCGCGATCGAACCAATGATCCCAATCGCGATGATCCCCATAAGCGTGGTGGAGACGAGGATCTCGGCGAGCGTCTCGCCGGCCTCACCGCGTCGCCTCATCTCGGAACCCCGTCGTCACGCGCGTACCCGGCGGCCACCCTGCGTGGCCTCATCGATTCGAGCATAGATCGGGGTCTTCCGGCCATGTCTGTCGGCCCCGACGAGGGTCGCGTCGACACTGACCGCGCGAAAGCGCCCGGCACGATGGCCGGGCGCTTTCACGAACATGAGTCCACTCCGGCGGACCGGCAGCGCGGCTTACGGAATCTGGACGGACTTCACCTCGAGGAACTCCTCGAGGCCGTAATGGCCGTACTCCCGGCCGATCCCAGACTGCTTGTAGCCACCGAACGGTGCGAG
>JANYLF010000298.1 GCA_025357995.1 Acidimicrobiia bacterium
CAAACGACGCCTGACGGGATGGCCGGGTTGTCATCGACCGCCATAAGGTCCCGCTACCGCCACATCGTGAGGAGCAACGCGCCATGGAATACCGCCAACTCGGTCGCGCCGGAGTTCGGGTCTCGGAGCTGTGCCTCGGCACCATGACCTTCGGGAACGAAGCCGACGAAGCGACGAGCAAGCAGATCGTCGACACGTTCATCGATGCCGGCGGCAACTTCATCGACACCGCCAACGTGTACTCCCAAGGAGTATCCGAGGAGATCACCGGCCGCGCCATCGCGGGCAAGCGCGACCAGATCGTGCTCGCCACCAAGGCTCGATTCCCGATGGGTGCCGACACCAACGCGGTCGGTTCGTCGCGCCGCAACTTGCGCGCTGCGTGCGAGGCTTCGCTGCAGCGACTCGGCACCGATTGGATCGATCTCTACCAGGTGCACTGCTGGGACAAGTTCACGCCCCTCGAAGAGACGCTCTCGACCCTCGACGATCTCGTGCGCGAAGGCAAGGTCCGCTACATCGGCGCGTCGAACTTCGCGAGCTGGCACCTGATGAAGGCGCTCGGCCTGAGCACACTCCACCGTTGGGAGCCCTTCGTGTGTCTCCAACCCGAGTATTCGCTCATCACGCGCGACGCGGAGCGGGAGCTCCTCCCGCTCTGCGAAAGCGAGGGACTCGCGGTCATCCCGTGGAGCCCGCTCGGCGGCGGGGTGCTCACCGGCAAGTACACGAAGGACGCGGAGTTCGACAAAGGAACGCGCGGTGGCGACTCGGACAATCCGATCACGTTCACCTACCGCCTCGACGATCGCGCGTGGAACGTGATCGCTGCGGTCAAGGATGCCGCCGAAAAGACCGGAAAGTCGGCCGCGCAGATCGCGCTCAACTGGGTCGTCAATCGTCGCGGTATCACGGCGCCCATCATCGGCGCCCGCAACCTCACCCAGCTGAATGACAACCTCGCCGCGATCGGGTGGCAGCTCGACGACGACACGCGCAAGGCGCTCACCTGGGCGAGCGCGTTCCGTCTCGGGTACCCGCACGAGTTCATCCAATTCGCCGGCTGATCACCGGCCTCCGAACACCCCGCTTCCGAAAGCGAGCCGCACCATGCAACTGCGCCAACTCGGCCGTACCGGCATCCGCGTCACCGAGGCGTGTCTCGGCGCCATGACGTTCGGTCGCGAGACCGAAGAAGCCGACAGCCGCGCCATCCTCGAGCGCTATCTCGGCGCGGGCGGCAACTTCATCGACACGGCCAACGTCTACAACGTCGGCGCGTCGGAAGAGATCCTCGGCCGCGCCCTCGGCGCGCGTCGAGACACCATTGTTCTCGCCACGAAGTGCCGCATGCCGATGGGCGGCGACCCCAACCAGAAAGGCGCGTCGCGACGGGTCATTCGTGAGCAGGTCGAGGCATCGCTGCGTCGGCTCCAGACGGAGTGGATCGACCTCTACCAAATCCACTGTTGGGACGCGCACACGCCGCTTGAAGAGACGCTCTCGACGCTCAACGACCTCGTGCGTGAAGGGAAAGTCCGCTACATCGGCGCGAGCAACTACACCGGCTGGCAGCTCGCGACTGCGCTCGGCGTCGCGCGCGAACACGGCTGGGAGCCGTACATCTCGATCCAGCCCCAGTACTCGCTCGTGTGTCGAGACATCGAGCGCGAGCTGCTCCCTCTCGCCGAATACACCGGCCTCGCGGTCTTGCCGTGGAGCCCCCTCGGTGGTGGCCTGCTCTCGGGCAAGTACCAGCCGGGCGAAGCGCCCGCGGCAGACACCCGCGCCGCCGACACCACACCGTCGGCCGTTCTCATGCGGATGCGCATCCAAGAGGAGCGCAACTTCGCGGTCGCGCAGGCCGTGCACGACCTCGCCGCGGAGTTGGGCAAGACGATGGCTCAGGTCGCGCTCAACTGGGTACTGCATCGCCCCGGCGTGACCGCACCGATCCTGGGCGCGCGCACCGTCGCGCAGATCGACGACAACCTCGGCGCGATCGGATGGCAGCTCGATGCCGACGCGCTCGGGCGCCTCGAAGACGCCAGTGCGATCCCTAGGGGCTACCCGTACGACTTCATCGACTGGATCCATGCGCGATGACGTCGCTCGGGACCACCGCGGTCGTCGCGCTGTGGCGCTATCCAGTCAAGTCGATGCAGGGTGAATCGATCACCGAGGCGGTCGTCGGGCCCCGAGGATTCGCGGGCGACCGAGAGTGGGCGATCATCGACGCGGCCACGGGCCTCGGCCTCACGGGTCGGCGCGCACCGGAGTTGCTGTTCGCGCACGCGGCGCTCGATGGCAACGGCGTGCGCATCACCCTGCCCGACGGTTCGGTGGCCACCGACGACGCCGCACTTTCGGCCTGGCTCGGTCGGCCCGTGACGCTGAGGCGCGCGGGCGCGACCACATCGGGCACATTCGAGATCGGCCTCGCCGACGATGATGACGCCGACCGCGACCCGAGCGTCGAGTGGTTCCAGTGGGAGGGTCCGGTCGGTACGTTCCACGTCTCGACCCGCACGCAGGTGTCGATCATCGGGGCCGCGACCGTCGGCGAGTGGGACATGCGACGATTCCGACCGAACCTGGTGGTCGCGGGCACGGGCGAGGACGGCTGGGTCGGCGACATGCTGCGCCTCGGCACCGCGGTCATCGACGTGGTGAAACAGATCGACCGGTGCGTCATGACCACCCGATGCCAGCCCGGCGGCATCGAACGCGACCTCGACGTGCTGCGCACCATCAGCCGCGATCGCGCCAACAACCTTGGGATCGGCGCGTTGGTGCAAACGCCCGGCACTGTGCGCGTGGGCGACGTGATCACACGCGCCTGAACGAACCGACGCATGGAACGCGCTGAAAAGCGCGCGTTCGACGTGCGAGAAGCGGGGTTGGGGGTGGTTAGACGGCGAGGAGGTCGCGTGCGCCGGTGTCGGCCGACGGGTGACGCAGCTTGCTCATCGCCCGCGCTTCGATCTGGCGGATCCGCTCCCGAGTGAGGTTGAAGTACTCGCCCACCTCTTCGAGCGTCCGCGGCTCGCCGCGATCGAGACCAAACCGCAACGCCAGGATCTGACGCTCACGCTCGTCGAGCGGTGAGAGCAGCTTCTCGATCTCGGCCGGCAACAACGCCGTTGCCGCGACTTCGAACGGTGACTCCGCGGAGCGGTCCTCGACGATGTCTCCGAGCTCGGCGTCGCCGTCTTCACGCAGCGGCTCCGACAGGGACAGTGGTTCGGCGGCGAAGCGCAACGCCTCGGTCACCTTGTCCTCGGGCATCTCGACCTCGGCCGAGAGCTCCGCCAACGTGGCCGGACGACCGAGCTTCAGCTCCAGGCGTGAACGAGCCTTCTGCAACCGGGCCAACGTGTCGCCCGCGTGTACCGGGAGACGAATCGTGCGGCCGGTGTTCGCGATACCGCGGGTGATGGCCTGGCGGATCCACCAGGTGGCATAGGTGGAGAACTTGAAGCCCTTGCGCCAGTCGAACTTCTCGACGGCGTGCATGAGGCCGAGGTTGCCCTCTTGGATCAGATCCAGCAGTGGCAGGCCCGACGCCTGGTACTTCTTGGCAATCGAGACCACAAGGCGCAGGTTCGACTGCACGAAGGTGCGCTCGGCGTCGTCACCGACACGAATGTTCTTGCGGACTTCCCGCTTCTTGGTTGCGGTCAGGCCCTTGCCGCCCGCCTCCATCTCCGCACGCGCCTCTTTGCCCAGCTCGATTTGCTGGGCCAGGCGGACCTCGTCGTCCTTGGTCAATAGCGGGTATTGCCCGATATCGGTCAGATACAGGCGTACAAGGTCTTCTTCGTCCCGCTCGACGCGCTCTTTGGCCAAGAAAATCGGTCTCCGAAACTTGAAACTGTGGATAAGAAACAACGCAGGCGCGGGAGAGAAATGTTCCCGGCCCACCCCGCAGTAGGTCCCTGTACGATACAGACCCCGTCAAGGAGCTTTATCCACAGATTCCTGTGGATAACTGTCGACCCGAGGAGAGTCTGTGTCGGAAGTGGAGATCATTGTAGTCGCCGGTTTGTACCAGGCTCGCAGCGGAAAAGAGGCGGAGCTGGCGGCGGTGCTCTCCCGGTACGTGGTGCTGAGTCGGTCGGTCACCGGCGCCCGGAACCTCGACCTCGTCATCTCGGCATCCACGCCCGGTCGGTTCCTCGTCATCGAGAAATGGGACGACGCAGACGCGCAACGCCGCCATCTGGACAGCGACATCATGGTCACGATGGCCACGCAATCCACGCCGTTGCTCTCCGGCGCACCGGATCTGGAGCTCTACGACGTGATTTCCGCCCACGACCTCGACTGAACGGGGCCGCGGATCGGAATTCGATCAGGCGGCGGGCGCGCTCCGCAGCGTCTCCTTGCGGAGTGACTTCTTGCGCGGCGGGCGCGTGTCGGCGGCGACCAGCTCGTCGGCCATCGCGGACAGGTCGTTCCAGGAGAGCGCGTCACCGGACCAGAGCCGGGCGAACGCCGCGTCGGCCACGTCGTTGAAGCCGCCGTACAAACGGAACGTATAGCGGCGTCGCTGCACTCGCACCGGGTAACCCAATGCGACCAGCCGGCCCTCGGCGTACGCATCCCAGATCGTGCGTTGACGATCGTCGAGCTCTTCGTCTCGCGGCGCGTTCACGAATCCCTCGGAAAGACGGTCCTTCGCCCGCAGGAACGCCGAACCCAGCTCCACCCGCGTGTGATCGACGGAAAGCCCGGTCTGGCGTTTCGGGCTCTCGAAGCAACCACCAGTGAACCAGAGCTTGGCCTCACCGTCGACGATGTCGACCAACGACGCGGTCAAAGGATGGGGCAACACCTCGTCGACCTCGATGGTGACCGCGACATCGGCCGGGAATCCGACCTCGGCCATGGTCTGGCCGATCAGTTCCCGCACCTGGTCGGCATCGAACTTGACCAGCGTGAACCCCGCCGGAATCAGGGTGATGTTGCTCACGACTCTTCCCCTCTTGGCCCTTCGGGCCGGGCCGGTCGGGCCCCGCTCCGCCCGGTTGAGGAAGGCGAGGTCTCTCGTGGGGCGTCGCTCACGCTCACGAGGAGCCGGCCACCATGGCCTGTGCGTCGAGTTGGGCCTGCGCCGCAATCTCGGCGAGCTCGTCGATCTCGTCGGTGGAGAAGCCGGCCATTGAGCGGAAGGCACGCGCGAGCTGGATCGGGTTGTCCTCGGACTCGCCGCGGAAACCGCCGAGGCTGAACAGCTTGTCGACGGTGCGCTGGAAGTCGAGCGCGCGCTCGCGGCGCTCCGGGTCGTCCGCGGTGAGGCGGCGCAGCCAATCCGATCCCATCTTTACGTGGGTCACTTCGTCGGCCAACATCCAGTCTTCGCAGAACTCGAGCACCGGGTCGCCCGAGAGGTCGCCGAACTCCTTCATGGTGTTGAAGACATCGATGGCGAGACCTTCGAGCGCCCGGTTCACGCCACAAAGGCGCAGGATCGGGTCTGGTGCACACGCGGCCTCGTAGAGGAACGTGGCCTCGGAGTACTCACCGATCTCGGTACCCATCCAGTCGCCGAGCTTCACGGAGATCTCGACGTGACGGCTCTCGTCCCAGCACTGACGCGCCATGTCGAGCTTCAACGCGAACGGAGCCTGTTCGTCGTCGAAGTCGAACGTGGTGCGGCCGGCGCCTTCGAGGGCTTGGATCTCGCCCGTGAAGATGCCGTGCATCAGGTTGCGCGCCCGATCGGCCGCGGCAGGTCGTTCGGGTTGCAGCCGAGCCGAGCCGAGATCGCGCTCACCCATCTTGGCGTTGCGCGGATCCATGACCTGATCCATGATCGAGGTCCGGACAAAGCGCGAATCGCGCGCCAGCATCTCCGGGGGCAGTTGCTTCCTCATACCGAGGCTCCTTCGGTCACAGTCTCGGATCCCAGGGTACCTGGCCCCGCTATACCACCGGCCGCCAGGATGAGCTGCTCGAGCTCGGATTGACGCCGCGCGGCCCTCTCCACGTCGTCGGGTGTTTCGATGAGGGACTGGAGCAACATTTCGCCTTCTCGCCAGTCTTCGAACTCGTCTTGGAGCATGAAGCCCAGCGAGCGCTGCGTGGGAGAATCGGTGATTCGACTCGTGGCATTCATGTGGTACGTGTACGCCGCGATCTTGCGAGGCAAGAGCACCCGGAAGATGCCGACGAGCTTCTCGATGGTGTGCTCGGGGGCTTCGGGCTCACGCAGTGCTTCGACGAATGCCGCCATTTCCGGATTCGCGGGTTCGCAGAGACGATCGGTGTTCATCTCCCGCAGCTCCGGAAGGCGCTTGTCCATCAACTCGGCGTGCCATGCGTGGTGATAGCAGTGCCGGCCGAGAACGAGCTTCACATCGAGTTCGGGGACCGTGGCCACCCAACCGCCGAGCGACTCGAACAGGCGCATCTCGAGCCATTTGTAGTTGCCGACTCGGCGGGCCGATTCCTCGACTGTGAACAGGCCGGGGAGCTCGCGGCGATCCCACGGAGCGAACGCTGCACGCGGCTTGAACGGGTCGGACATGAGCAGACGCCCCCAGATATTGCGGGCCCGGAACCGGGTTCTTGGGCATTCTTCGTCCTTCTTGACCACCTGGTCAAGAACAGGTGACAGGAGTCACGTCACGAAACCGTCCCCCAACGAGTCAGGGCGATGTTCCGGGACAATCCGGCGCTCGCTTCCGGGAACGACGGTGACGATCGCGGGATGGGTGCCACATTCGACCACAAAGATCCCCGCGAGGATGAGGGCGGCCCCGATGTAGCCCGTGATCCCAAGACGTTCTCCGACGAAGTACCCGATGATCCCGACGACAATCGGTTCCAGGAGGTTGATCATCCCGGCCCGCTCGGGTTCGATGATGCGCTGGGCCCAGGTCGACAATGCGAACGCAATCGCCGAACAGCCGACGCCCGTCGCCAGCACGCCGATCACCACGGTCGGCGTGATCTCACCGAAGCCTTCGCCCAGCGCGATGACCGCGGAGCCGAGGCCGATCGTGACCACCTGCACGAGGATGAGCGCGAACGTGTCGAACCGGCGCGTGACTTCACCGGTACCGACCATCCACGCGCCCCACGCGAGCGCGCTGAGCACCGTCACCGCGTCGCCGAACGACAGATCGAACTCCGCGCCCGTGAGCAGGAAGAGTCCGACGAGCGCGATGAGCACGGCAACTGTGACGCGAGTTCGGGGCGGTCGTCGGTACCGCACCGCGGCGATGATCGGGATGAAGACCACGAACAGACCGGTGATGAAGCCCGAGTTCGACGTGGTGGTGTGGTGAAGACCGACGTTCTGGGATTGATACGCGACGAGCCCGAACAGGCCGAGTCCGATTCCCACTCTCACGAGTACGCCCACCGAGTCCGTAGCGCGCAGATCCGGACCACGCCACCCGCGACGAGCCACGAAGGGCGTCAACGCGATCGTCGCAATCGAGAACCGCAGCACGTTGAAGCCGGACGGCGAGATGTGCTTCAGCGAATCCTGTACGACCACGAAGGTGGACCCGTACAACGCGGATGCCAACGCGAGTGCGAGCTCCGGTGCGTACGGGCGAAGCCGCCCGAGCACTACCCGGGCCAGCGGTTGGTGAGGGGCAGGCGCCGGTCCTTGCCAAACGCCTTGGGCGACACGCGCACTCCGGGAGGAGCTTGGCGGCGCTTGTATTCACTGCGGTCGACGAGTCCCGCGACGCGCGCGACCGTCTCGCGATCGAACCCGACACCGACGAGATCGGCGATCGAACGATCGTCTTCCACGTAGCCCTCGAGGATCGCGTCGAGGGTGGGGTACGCGGGCAACGAATCCTCGTCCTTCTGATCGGGGCGCAACTCCGCGCTCGGGGCCTTCTCGATGACCGATCGCGGGATCACCTCTCGTTCGAGGCGACGGTTCAGGTCTTCGCTCAACGCGTAGACGAGCATCTTCGGCACGTCTTTGATGACCGCGAACCCGCCGGCCATGTCGCCGTAGAGGGTGCAGTAGCCGACGGCCATCTCGCTCTTGTTCCCCGTCGTGAGGACCAACCAGCCGAACTTGTTGGAGATCGTCATGAGGATCGTCCCACGGATGCGCGCTTGCAGGTTCTCTTCCGCGAGGCCCGGCTCCATACCAGTGAAGGCCTCGGCCAGCATGTCGGTGAAGACGGCGTGCGCGGGCTCGATGGGGATGGTGAACGTTTCGATCCCGAGCGCGCGCGCCAAATGCTCGGAGTCGGTCACGCTCCCCTCGCTCGAATAGCGCGACGGCATCAGCACGCCGGTGACCTTCTCCGCGCCAAGCGCGTCGACCGCGATCGCGGCGACAATCGACGAATCGATGCCCCCGGACAGTCCAATCGCCACATGGGTGAACCCGTTCTTCACCATGTAGTCGCGCGTGCCCAGCACGAGCGCGGTGTACACCTCGTGCACCGGGTCCAGCAGCGGCGCGACCCGCGGCTTCTTCGTCGGCATCCCGAGATGACCGTCGGTGATCGCAACTTCGGGCAGTTGCTCGCGCTTGGCCCGACCGATCGGCGGCTTGCGGTGGACGGCACGGCGGATGTCGAGGTCCACGACGAGAAGGTCTTCTTCGAACTGGGTCGCGCGCGCGACGAGTTGGCCTTGCGCGTCGATCACTATCGACGCGCCGTCGAAGACGAGTTCGTCCTGACCGCCGACGAGGTTCACGTAGACGATCGCGGCCTGCGCGTCGGCCGCGCGAGTGGACAGCATTGCCTCGCGTTCGTGGACGCGACCCGCGTAGTACGGCGATGCGTTGATGTTCACCACGAGCTCTGCGCCACCATCGGCCTGCGTGACGATCGGACCCGTGGGGCTCCACGCGTCCTCGCACACGGTGAGTGCAACCCGCAGACCCGCGATCACGAAGAGTGGACCGTCGACGGTCGAGGGCTCGAAGTACCGCTGCTCGTCGAACACCGCGTAGTTGGGCAGTAGCTGCTTGCGGTAGACGCCTTGGACGGTTCCGTGCGCGCAGAGTGCAGCGGAGTTCGCGAGCCGACCGTCGGGCATGAGTTCGGGGAAACCGATGACCGCGGCGGGACTGCCGGTTCTCGCGGCCAACTTGTCGAGAATCTCAGCGGCCTGCGCGATGAACGCGGGCCGGAGGAGCAGATCTTCGGGCGGGTACCCGGTGATCGCGAGTTCGGGGAATGCGACGAGATCGGCATCGGCGGCCGCGGCGCGCTCGTACGCGTCGAGAATGCGCGCCTCGTTGCCGGCAAGGTCGCCGACGACGAGATTCAACTGCGCGGCCGCAACTCGGATCCGAGGCATGCCAGAAGGATACGGGCGACGTCTCGACGGGGCCGAGGAATCAGGCTTGGACGAGCGCCTTGAGTTGCGCAAGGCCCTTCTCGAAGTCGGGTCCGATGGCCTTGTCCATACTCATGAAGAGGCCCATGACGCGCGTCATCTTCGTCTTCGGCCCGATCATCGACCAGGTCACGTGCGTCGTGCCATCGTCCGCGGCCAGCGCGAATGTGACGGTGCCCTCAGACTTGAACGGCTTGAAGAACTCGAGCTTGATGGTGAGCCCGGACGGTGCGTGCACGTCGAGTATCGCCATGCGGCCCTCGCCGGCTTTCCGGTTGCCGATCCACTCGTAGATCGCGCCCGCGCCGGAGTCGGACCCTTTGTAGGTGCGTTGGAGGTTGGGGTCACGGTCTTCCCACGGCGACCACGCGGTCCAGCGGTGGAAATCGTCGAGTTGCGCGAACACTGTCTCCGGTGATGGGTGTCGAGCATGAAGTTGATCAGCGCCCGCTCGAGTTTCGCGCCGAGGTCGAAGTACACGGCGAAGCGCGCGCCGGTGATCTTC